>DUPR01000039.1 GCA_012838205.1 Methanobacterium sp. | reverse complement strand
TAGAACTATGCTTCACACGCTTAATTATACCGCCTCCGACTTAAATAAAAAAGCCTCACAACAAGACTTTTCCTACTTCAACAAAACATTAAAACAACATCACTTATAAAGCTTTCGAAAAAAAACTGCTATAAAAGCGCTTTTTGAGCTTTGTTTTTAAAATAACGCCTTATTTAAGGTTTTTGATCATAAAGATATTGAATCCTTCTGTTTCAATGGTATTTTTAATAAAGGAGCTTTTTTTATAGTTTATTTCCGGAAAAGAGGCATATCAAATTCTTTTATTGTATTAGCATCTTATGTCTTATAACATCTAAAATCTCTTGAATCATTCATTTTTATTATAAATTACTTAAAAACAAGTTTTTTGGTTCAAACTTATTTTTATTTTACTATTTAATGTTCCTAGAGTTGTAAGGCTTAATTTTTAAATTGAGCTTTGATTCTCAATAATTTTGTATATTTGAAGATTATCTTAGTTATTTTAATTGATTTTTATAATACCAAACAATTCTAGTTTAAGTTAGTTCACATGAATTAAAAATGAGATTATAAAAAAAAGATAGAGTTAGTTAGGATATAAATCTCTAACCTAGAATAAAAGATTGCCTTAATATGATTCGTTTTTAATAGTTACAATGAATCATGGGATTTCAGAACCATCATCGTTTTTCAATCGGTTGATATTTTCAGAAATTTTTAATAAATAGTCTGTTAATTCATCTATTTTAATAGCCACTACTGATTCTGTTATTTCTTCCATTTCAGAGTTGGCACTGGCATCATAAACTTTTAAGGTGGTTTCTGTGAAATTTTCCATATTAAACCTTTTAATTTGCTCGAGTGCTAGTTGGAGGTCTTCATATGCTCTAATTTCACCTAAAATATAATTCCGCTCATTTATCAGTTCTTCCATGTTCACGTGAATTTCACCCCAAATACTGGTGTTAATCCCTCATCATAATCCATACAGAATCACAATATTCCAATTAGCATAAATATTAGGTTTTGATTCTGTATACGACATTATCATATTATGCACTGGTTTAAATGTTTTTATGTTTTAATTTACATTGGATTTAATGTGTGATATCCTTTGACTATTTTCGATGACTTATATCTACATCTTTGCTTGTTATTGATTCTTTTAAATTTATCTTTTTATGATTTTATTCATCGAGCTTTGTATAGACTTTAACCATGGTTTTACATTGTTTACAACAGTTTTCTCATCATCATTTTCTTCTGGATATGGGGCTATGTTTTGGTTATTTACAAAGTCTTGGAGCCAGTCTGCCAAATCATATTCTGGTAGATTTTCAAAGAATACCCAAGCGTATCCTTCATGTTCAGAACTGAGTTTAAGAGTTCCTCCCATAATTTCACCAGACATTATAATATGAACAGCTCTTATAACATGTAAATTTTGTTCAGAAACTCCCACTACATGTTCTAAGGATATATTTAGTTGAGTTTCTTCGTGTACCTCTCTAACTAAAGCATGATCAAAAGATTCTCCTTGATCGACCTTTCCCCCTGGAAATTCCCATTTTCCGGGGTTAGTTCTGGAATTAGTTGATCTTTTCAAAATAAGAATTTTCCCTTCATCATCAGTGAGCAAAGCCCGCACAGACAGGCCGAAAACATAATCAATCATTATAATCTTCCTATATCAATCATACTTATATGGAATCTTTATTACCTTATTATCATAATAGTAGTTTAATATAAATCTCTTTCCTTTTTCCCATTAATCTTATTTCCTTAGACTCAGTTTTAGGGGAAAATGAATGAATTTTTTAAAAAAAAAAATAATAGCAGTTCTGGCGTTCAACTGCTGGGTGTAGATAGATTAGATATTGGTTAACTACTTTTAATTACCTTTGCCGAGGAACCATGTTTTGTGGGATAGTATCGATTTGAGTAACCATTCCTTCGGTAGTCGTAGTCAACCCACTTGTTACCATTCCAAACCTCAACTGAACGGTGGTTTGGTGAGTAACCATTTGCATACTGGACTATCCTAGATTTTGTACCTGATGCAGTAAGCTGGTTGTACAGTGCGTAACTGTTCTGCCAACAGTCTCCGGTTCCTCTTCCACTACTCCATCGGCTGCCTGATGAATAAGCACTGGGGTAATAGTTTCTGGTTCCGTATGCTGCTTCGACAGTACTGTAGCCACTGCCAGTAGGGGAGGTGTCACTGTTGTAGTTTGGATTTGTGTTTCCATTGACCAAGTAGTGCATGTGCTTCATGGTAACCATTCCTACTATACCATCAGGTTTTATTCCAGTGTAGATCTGGAAGTTTATCACTGCTTGTTCAGTGTAGTTACCAAATTTGCCATCGATTTTTCCAGTGTAAAATCCCTGGTTTGTCAGCCATTTTTGTAGTTCAATGACATTATCTCCTTCCATACCGATTTTTAAGTTTTGGTCTGTGGTTGCTTTAGCAAACACCGTGTTTTCAGTATTTTTACTTTCCGTAGCTGCCACTGCGGGTATGCTTAAGAAAAGTGCACACAATGTAAATACCATTGCATGTCTGATTTTTCGCCTAATTTTATCGCCTCCATGTCCTAAACCTTTAAAAAAACGGTTTGGGACAGTTTAACAGAGTCACTTGATGTGTCATGTTATATATATTTTTCGGTTTATTTTCTTTTTTTAAGCCCTATTTAAGCTTATTTTTTTAAATTAAGAGCGTTTAGAGGTTTTAATATTAGCGATTACAGGAACCAGTATTTTGAAGGTTAAATTAACAAAACCTCTGTTAATTTAGGCTAAAACCAGTTTATGATTCATATTTTTCTTTTATATCCTTGACTGCTTAGTTTTATTATTTTTTCTAATAGATCCTGAAGAAGATAAGTGGATGTATACTGCCATATAATCAGTTAAATAGATTGTTTAGTGATAATCAACGAATAAAAAAGATTTTTGAATATTTTCAGAGTTTTTTGATAAATTTTTCCAGTTAAGAGTTTAGGATCTCATTTTTTTTTAAACATTTTTTTAATGAGTATAAGCTATTTAAATGATTCAATCAAAAAAAAATGTTGTTTAACTGGTACAACAAAATAGTCATTAACATGCTAAAATATGTTTAAATTATTTATGTAACTTATATTTGAAATCTATACTTTTGTTGTTGTATTAAACAAACAGTATAAATCTTGTGTCCTATGATTGGGAGGTGCTCAAAAATTGGAAAAAAGATAACTATAAATATTAGTTTGTAACATACCTTACGTTCGGAGGTTGACGAACTATACTTTTTGTTGGTATTTAAAATGGTTCAAAAAACAATTTCCAGAGACACTAACTATTCATCCTAAACTGTTTAAAAAAAATAGAAGAGGTTTACTATGAAAACCGAAAAATTAAAACAAAAATGCCCTAAATGTGGTTGTAAAGATAAAAATGTTTCTCAAACCAAAAAAAATGCCCAGCACGTAACCCAATCTCATAACCCGGTACCTCATTTTGATGTAGGTGTTGTTGGAGTCATACGATGCTCTGAATGCGGCCACATATTTGAGTACTGCAAAGACCAGAAACTCAAACATGAAGTCAAAAAAATCCAATTATAAACTCTTATATGTAAATAATAATCATGAAATGAATCGCATACGAAATTTCAAATCATGATAAAAGATGCCAAAAGTGGAAAAAAATGAAAACAGAAGAACTTAATCAAAAATGTCCAAAATGCGGTTGTCAAGACAAAACTGTATCACAAACTTTGATAAAAGAAACTTTTGTAGATATGTGCTACATTCCTCACATACCGAGTGGGGTTGTTGGAATAATACGCTGCACTAAATGCGGCCACATATTTGAGTACTGCAAAGACCAGAAACTCAAACAAGAAGTCAAAAAATTAGATTGTAACCAAGTTTTTTGTAAAATAATATAATTCATCTAAAGTTAAGAGCATTTTATAATTAGTACACCCATAAAATGCTCATTTTCTATTTTACCAACTAATGAATTGAGTAATAACGCCATGAAGCTAATAAGAAAATGATCACAACCAAAACGAGAATTAAAAAAAGAATCTTGTTAATGCGGGCTGTTTTTTCTCTTTCTTTGCTGATTTTTTCCCCATAGTCATCTAATTTTTTCTCAAGATCATCTAAACCCAAATTCATCCCCCAACTATAATTAATTGCAAATTATAATCACCATTATCTTGTGTTTTGAATCATTCCTTGAACTTTAGCATCCAAATTATCAGCATGATGAAGAGCAACTGCTTCCGGTGTTTTAGGGCTGACTGGTGATCCCCAACCATTATGGACATCACCATGATGACTCAACAATATATGTAACAAATCAGTTTGCAGATCTTCGGGTATTTCAATTTCATTAATCCTTATTCTTTCTTTTACCATGTCACAGGATATGAAAAGATGATCAAGAAGCTTACCCTGATTGGATATGTCAATACTTAATATATCATAGTCATATGCCTTTAATTTGCCAATATCATGTAATATTGCCCCTGCATACAACAAGTCAGTGTCAAGTTGGGGGAAAATTTCACAAACTTTTTTACATATCAATAGCACTCCCACTGTGTGCTCCAACAATCCACCCAAATAATTATGGTGGTGAATTTTGGCAGAGGGTGCCTTCATAAATTCATTGGTGAACTTTTCATCGTCGAAAAATGATTTTAAAAGATTCTTTAAATCGGGATTCTTCATTTCCGCTATAGTTTGAGTGATTTCATCAATCAATTCATTCTGATTTTTAGGTGATTTTCGGATGTAATCATCAAGATCATAGGAATCCTCAGTTATCCGTTTTATACTGTTAATTTTTATGTTGTAATTGTTTGATTGAGGTGGAAACACATCAACAGAACCAGTTATAGAATAAATAGCACCTTTATCAATACTTTCGTAAAGCGGATTAGCTTTTCCATTTGATATCCTGGCGATAATGTTGCCATTTTCATCTTTTAGAATGCCTCCAAACATTCTAGCTATGATTTCACCAGTTTTATCAGTTAAAGTAAATTCTAAGTATTCATTTCCAGTCCTGGCTTTTTTTACACTTACACTGGAAATTAAAAATGAAGTTTCAATTTTTTCTCTAACATTATTAAGATTTCCAATGAAATCCTCTTCTTTTTTAACCATAAAAATCTCCTTTAATACAATCCCCAATTAACAATTATACTAATAGATACTTTTCTTAATATGTCTATTAGTATTTATGAGATTTAGTATATTTTTTCAAAAGTGAAGATAGCTAAAACATCTCTACATAGAACAAGATAAAACTATTAAAAAAAATAAATGCATGCTCCAATTTATATAATAACATAAATAATTACCTTAGTATCAGTAGCTCTACTTGGTTTATTATAAATTATTAGACTGATAAAGGGGATTATTAAAAATATATTTAATTTGAATTATTTGTGAAATAGTATAATAGACAGTTGTCAGTTGCATGTAAGCATATGATTTGATTAGGAGAAATAACTTTGACCAATATTGATTTTTTCGGTGGTGTGGATGAAATCGGTGGCAATAAAATCAGAGTCAGAGGAAAAGAAGAATCATTTTTCTTTGACTTTGGAATGGCTTTTTCAAAGGCTAATGAGTATTTATCTGAGTTTTTACAGCCACGTAAAGCTAATGGAATCCTAGATTTTGTCCAGCTCGGCCTTTTACCTTGCATTAAGGGAATTTATCGAGAGGACTACTTGCGTCATGTGGGACTTTCCCACCCTGAAAAGCCTTCCATAGATGGTGTCCTTATCAGCCACTCCCATGTGGATCACGTGGCCTACGTGCACCATTTAAGGGAAGATATCCCAGTTTATCTATCGAATGAGTCTTATCTAATCTTAAAAGCTTTAGAAGATACAGGTACATCGTCATTCTCCGAATACCTCCATTTGAAGAAAACATTTCATTATCTTCCTAAAAAAAAGGGTGAAGGATATAAAAGGAGCAGTCCCAAAGTGGAACGTGACATAAGGATTGTGGAACCTTATAAAAAATTTGAAATTGGTGAATTTAAAATAAAAACGGCTCCAGTTGATCATTCATTACCAGGGGCTTCTGCCTTTATTAGTGAAAGTGATGATGAAACAATTGTATATACTGGAGATCTTCGTTTTCACGGCCGTAACCCGGAACTGACCCATAAATTCGTTGAAAAGGCAAGGAAAGCTAATCCTACCATTATGATCAGTGAAGGTACACGAATTGATAATACTAGTAATGTTAGTGAAGAAGACATAGAAAAACGTGCAGTTAATGAAATTGCAAGTTGTCGAGGTTTAGTGGTGGTAAACTACCCTATTCGGGATCTGGATCGGCTGGTCACCTTTTTTAAAGTAGCACAGGACACTGACCGAAAGCTAGTGATCAGTCTTAAACAAGCCTATATTTTGAGTCTGTTTCAGGAAAATAACAGTGCTTATCCTAAACTTTCAGATGTTATGATATACAAACCACGCAAGGGCTGGGGTATGGTGGGTGATGATAGTTTTGCTTGTGTTGAAAATGAATGGTTGTGTGCCGATAATATGGATCCGGCAGAATCCCTTCGGGACTATAAAAAATGGGAGAGAGAATTTTTAGATGCAGATAATGTTTTAACTTACAAAGATCTCCAGGTCCATCCACTCGATTATATCTTCCGTTGCGATTTTTTTGAATTAAAGGAATTAATTGATATCAAACCGGAAAATGGTATATATATCCAGTCCAGTACCGAACCATTTGATGAGCAGATGGAAATAAATCAAACAAAGGTTCAAAATTGGTTGAAGTTATTCAAGTTACCCTTACTTAATGAAGGCTTCCATGCATCTGGTCATGCTAATGGCCAGGAGATACTAGACATGATAAGGGACATTAATCCTGAGAAAGTCTACCCAGTCCACACTATTTACAAAAATAAGTTCGATATACTCAATGATGATAGAATTAAAGTTATTCATCCCACTAAATCATTGACAAACAATTACAAATCCATAAGAAAATCTTTTTATTAATTGATTACACTCTTAAAAGAGAGTGTAGCTATTTAAGTAATAAAAAAACTGTAGCTAACTATATTTTCATCTGAGTCATGGTAAGAACAACTCCCATAACTAGAATAATAGCAAACAAGATGATAAAAATTATTATCTGTTTATCACTATTATTTAGACCAAACCAGCTCACCCTATAATCATCTTTTTCATTTTTGTTGACACTATCTGTTGATTTAAAATCAACAGTAGTAGGTATTGGAACTGGAGAAGGTCTTTTTAAACCCTGGCTATCAGAAGAAAAAGAAACTGGAGTACTAGACTTTTTAAATAATCGAGTTACACTACTTAGCATGCTCTGACCGTTAGAATTGGCTGTTGACTTATTTTCAGAGCTTTCTGGGGAAAGTAATGTGTCATCGACTGTTTTCATAGTAACAGGAATAGTGTTATCTGACAAGCCTTTGGAAAGATCTTTAAAGGAGGCATTACTATCAGAAATTAGTTCAGTTTCTGGAGATACTTTTTCAGATAGCTTATTTGTTTTAACAGGTTTTTCGATTGAATTATCCGGAGAGGAAGGTTTGAGATCTTCAAAATTTTCGATTTCAGAAATCTTGATATATTCCACATGTTCCACAGGTGAAATTTCTGGTTCAGGACTTCCAAGATCAGTTAATTGGGTTTCGGATTTTTTTATTCTTGATGCTTCAACAAGGGACGAAACCTCAATATCTCCCGATCCCATGGACTTGGTTGATAAATTTTCAGGCGTTGAAGAATCGGTTTCATCCTTTAAAATAGTTTTATGTTCATCAAGAGTTTTATGTTCATCAAGAGTGGATTGTTCATGGATTTTTTCAGTGAATGTTTCCTTGGTTACGGATGCTGCTGGGGTACTTTTTTTAATTTCTTCTTGATGAATGATTTCTTCACGAGCTTGATTCACATCACTTTCAGGGCTGTGTTGGGATAAATCTATTTCATCAACAACGGTGTGCTCTGTTTTATCATGAATTTCCAAGACATCTGGATCAACATCATCGATTCTCACATCATCCTTAGAAACCACACTTAGACTATCATCATCTAGATTAACCTGTTCCTTAGGAACTGCATTTAGAGGATCATCATGGATTGTTTTATGAGGCAGATGAGATTGGAGAGATTCTGATGGGATTTGCCTAAAGTTTTCTCGATTGAGTGATTTGTAGCCATGTTTCCTGGATTGAATCTGTTTTATTGCTATTTCAGCATATAATTTTAGGGATCCTTCTCCTTTTTGTATGAGTTTGTTCAAATGGTTTAGGGCTCTATCATCCCCTACAGCAGCTAATGCTTGTAATGCTTCCAGTTGAATATTCACATCATCATAATAAAGTGCATTAATAAGGCCAGTTACGTCTTTAAGATTTTTAAGATAATTTATATCAGGCTCAGAATAATAATCATATCTCCGGTAGTATGCCCGGTTTTTGATGCCAGGTTCTTTCATTTCTTGGTCTGAATCTTTTTTAATTTCTATATTTTCACCAGTTTTAGTTTCAGACTGTGGTTCTGGTTTAAAATCCTCATCAACTACAATGCATTCAGATCCATTAAGAACATTATTTTTTGAAGGGCAGTAAAGTGTTTTTGAATGTTTATCTTTGGCATCTTCTTTTCGAAGATATTCTAATGATTCAACATATACTAACTGACCGTAACATTGACAGGCGACAAAATCTTCAGCAGATTCATCCTTCTTAAGCTTGTAATAACCTCCACAATTTTGACATACTAAATAACCCATAGTTTACACCGAAATAATCCATTTTTCCTATAAAAAATAAGTTTTTATATTTAATTTTTTTTAAAAAAATATTATATAATTATTATTATTTTACACCTTTAAATTTAAATAAATTTCTCTGTATGTGCAAGGTATGAAAACACTTTATATTGACGGAAAAAATAGAGAAATTTAGGGTATTAAAATTGAATAAAGTGTTTGAAAATAGGAGATTCAAGCAGTGGAACAAGTTATAATTCAGTTTAGAAAAATGATTCATGGATACTTATTACATCCGGATTCTATTCCTTTAATCATTTTGTATTTCAGATCTTGATAATTGGTTATGGCACCGGGGCCTATGTGTAAAATAACGTCGCCGGGTTTTGAATGTTTTATGGATAGTTCACCAGCTTTGTAAACATCTTCAACAGCTATTTTCAGAGAGTTTGAATCTTTAGCACCTTCTAATACTTGATTAGCAGATTCCATGTCCAGAACATCAGTAGTTTCATTATATCCGCTGGCAATTATCACTTGTGCATATTGACCCAGTATCTTTCCGATCTGGAACTTGTCCCGTGGATTGGTACTGTCCGGATTATCAATTATAATAACTAATTTTGAATCACCTTTTACAGGGAACTCTTCAAGTGTGGATACGATGCCTTCGGGTACAAATGCTGCATCAAAATGAACTTCACGACGAGAATAGTTTCCTATATATTCTAGATGTCCAGGAATTCCATTAAACTTGCTCAACCCATCTTTGATACTGTCTACTTTTAAGCCATAGCTGAGAGCCACTGCTGCAGCAGCAATGGAGTTTTCGAAGTAGTATCCACGAAGATTGAATCCTGTGTCAAATTCACCTTCCCGTGATTTAACTTTATATTTTATTCTTATTTTTCCATTTTCAAGAACACCAGAAACATCACATAAATCCTGACCAGTACAGTAAAAAATAGTGTTTAAAGAAGAGTTTAAGAGGTCCTTACATTGTTTGTTGGCAATTATCATTTCTGTGGAATTAGTGATCATCAGTTTTCTTTCGGCATATTTTTGGAGAGACCCCTCAAATTCAGATAAATGATCAGAATATATATTGGTTATTACCCCAATTTTTAGTTTTAACTCAGAAAGGAGTCTTATAGTCCCATGTGGCAATTCAAGAACAGCAATATCACTTTTAATATGATCTCCATTGATTATTCCGTCGACGATGACTTCGCTGAGAAGATTTCCAGATTGGGATGAACAAGTCCAAACTTTATAGCCAGCATTGTGAAAGATTTCTGAAATAATGTGGGTGGTGCTGGTCTTCCCAAGGGTTCCAGTAACACCGATAACATCGATATTTATGGAATTTTCTAAAATTTTAGCTATATCTTGGTTAATAAGTAGTTTCAGTTCGTTGTCAACCAGATAATGTCTTATTTTGGAATCTTTTGGTATGTTTGGAGATATGTAAACTGCATCAACATCTTCAATGTTGGTTGGATCATCCCATCCCAATTGAAGATTCACACCTTCTTGTTCCATTTTCTGGAGAGTATTTTGAACACCCTCTGGGAATTGGTCCAATTTCTTTTGATCAGTAATCTGAACTTGATGGCCAGCATAATTTAGTATTCTTGCCGCTGGTCGTCCAGCATTACCAGCACCGATAACAACACACTTCATAGGCACTATCTCCACAAATACATACTACTTTCAGATAGATATACTTTAATATCCAATGTATTATTAAATTGATATTCTGTCTTAGATCTGAAGGTTGTTACTTCAGACTAATTTTTTTTTCATAAAAATCTTAATAAAGATTTATATTACTATTTAGATGACTATAAGGCTGATCATGGTTCGATTGTCACTATTTTTAAGGGTAATAATAATTTTAATGGATCAGAATAGTTATGATATAAAATAGTGCATCTTCTAATATAATCTTTTATGTTATTTTTCTCAAATAGCTTACAAACTTATATTATGTAGAATAAACGGTTTTTAAGGATAATAGATGTTGAACACGAGCCATGGAATGCATAATTGCGGTGGATAAATCCTGTCCATCGAATTCACCCTTGAAAAGGTATTCCTGGGCACCTTCTTTTAATGATTGCAGTGCTATTTCATGATTGAACAAGGCAGTGAAGATTACAATGGGTATCTCTGGAAAGTTACTATGAACTGCTCTAAATGTGGATATACCTTCACTATCTGGCAGACGCAGATCCAATAATATCACATCAAATTTGGTGTTTTTCAACTCTTCAAGTCCATCATGAAGTTTGTAACAATGAACCAAAACATAATCAAATTCTTTTACCCGTTCCAACATTGCCTCTAATGCTCTGGCATGATTCGGGTCGTCTTCAATCAAAAGAACCTTGATGGGCCTATAATTCACAATAGAATCCCCTAAATTGATGTATTTCCTTTAAATTAATTTAGTATTATTTTAAATCCATTAATAAATTATTCTAAAAAAAACTAATCACAATAAATAAATACGATAAAATGATTTAATGAGAACCCATACATTTAATGGAATAGTCATGGCCTTGTATCAAAATTCCAGTTTCTTATGTGAACATAAAAAAATATACAACCAATCGGTATGGTAGAATAAACTGTTTAGGATAAGCAGCTTTTTTCATCATTAATAAAAACAATAATAAAGATATACAAACTTAAAATTTGAACATGTAACAAAACCAGTTAAAATTGGCCAGTTAATTGTAATCTATATGAACTAAGATTCCTTGTAACAAAATTAAAAAAAAATAGAGGTGTAGGAAAATGTCAGTTAAAATCAATGAAAACTATTTGTTGCTAGAAAGCAATTACATTTTTTCTGAAATTACCCAAAGAGTTGAGAAGTATCAGAAAGAAAACCCTGATGTTGACGTAATTAGCATGGGTATTGGTGATGTAACCCGACCTTTACCTCAAGCAGTGATTAAGAAATTCAAAAAAGCAGTTGACGAAATGAGCAAAAAAGACACTTTTCATGGTTACGGTCCTGAACAAGGTTATGATTTTTTGATTGAGGAAATCATCAAAAATGACTATGAACCGCGTGGAATCACATTATCTAAAGAGGAAGTTTTCATCAGCGATGGGGCTAAATGTGATACTGGTAATATTCAGGAAATTTTCGGCCTGGAAAACATTGTAGCAGTTACTGATCCAGTTTATCCAGTTTATGTGGATAGTAATGTTATGGCTGGACGGACAGGGCCTATGGGAGATGATGGTCGTTATCATAACTTGGTTTACATTCCCTGCACTGAAGAGAATGAATTTGTTCCAGAACTTCCAGAAACACCTGTTGATTTGATTTATTTATGTTTTCCTAACAATCCCACTGGCACTGTACTAAACAAAAAACAGCTCACTGTATGGGTGGATTATGCTAGAGAAAATAATTCAATAATTCTCTTCGACGCTGCTTATGAAGCTTACATTAGTGAAAAGGACATTCCACACAGCATTTATGAGATTAGTGGTGCTCGTGAAGTTGCCATTGAGTTTAGGAGTTTTTCCAAAAATGCTGGTTTCACTGGTACACGTTGTGCCTATACTGTGGTTCCTAAGGAATTGTTAGGTTTTGATGCAAAAGGAAATCCACACTCAGTGAATGAATTGTGGAACCGCAGACAAGCAACTAAATTTAATGGAGTTTCCTATCCAATACAGGTTGCTGCTAGTGCAGTCTATACACCTGAAGGGCAAGCAGAAATTCAAGAATCAATTGATTATTACATGAAAAATGCGTCCATTATACGGGATAGTTTAAGCAAGTTAGGGTTGAAAGTTTTTGGCGGAGTTAACTCACCCTACATCTGGATTAAAACACCAGAGGATATGGATTCCTGGCAATTTTTTGACTTGTTATTAAATGAAGCCCATATAGCAGGCACACCTGGTGTTGGTTTCGGACCAAGTGGTGAGGGTTATCTTAGATTAACCGCTTTTAACACCCTTGAAAATACAAAAGAAGCCATGGAAAGATTGTCTAAGCTGTCAATATAGAAAGAATTCATTTCCCCATAAATTACTATTTTATTTTTTTATTCTTCTTTTTTGGTGAGGAAAACATTTTTGGGAAGTAATATCACAATAATAAATCCATATACTCCTTCAATGCCTCTTTAAAACTTCTTATTTTAGGAAATCCTTCCATTTTCCAGTTATAGTTTTCGAGAACTGAATATTTAGGTCTTTTAGCTGCACTGCCGAATTCTTCGGTGGTAACCGATTTCAAGTTAACCTTTTTACCGGCTATGTCGAAGATTAGCTGTGCATATTCATACCAAGTACAATGCTGGCTGTTAGTAATGTGATAAATACCATAGACTGGTTTTTCTATGAGTTTTGCTATGGCTTTGGAAAGATCTACAGTGTAGGTCGGGGATCCTATCTGGTCACCAACAACAGATATCTGGTCATGTGTTTGGGCCAGTTTTAGCATGGTGGTTACAAAATTGGGACCATGATAACCATATAACCATGATGTTCGTACTATGTAAAACTTGTTGAGTAAGTCACGGATGTATGCTTCGCCTTGTAGTTTAGTTTTCCCATATACACTTAACGGGTTTGTTTGATCGAATTCATAGTAAGGACTGCCTTTAGTGCCATCGAAAACATAATCAGTGCATATGTAAACCAGTGCACTGTCTGTTTCTTTGCAAGCAACTGCCACATTCCGGGTTCCTAAACTATTTACTTTGTAAGCAAGATCTGCCTGAGATTCACTTCCATCAACATCAGTGAAAGCAGCAGCATGGATTACCACGTCTGGATTCTTCTTTTTAACTGTTTCAATAGTTTTATTGATGTCTGTGATGTCCATGGTGTCGATGGTGGTGGTACTAACCTCATGGTTTTTGGACATAACCTCCACTAAATCATGGCCTAACATTCCTTCTGCACCGATGATTAAAACTTTCATTATATCATATTCCTAATTACATTTTTACTTGGTTGATAAAATACTAAATCAAACAAATACTAATTATTATTCAAAGCAGTGATTATATCTTAAATCCAATGGACTATTAGGTATTTATTCTGATTTTTAGTTCTAAGTTGAGTACTCAGAATTGATGCGCACATAATCATAACTAAGATCACAGCCATAGGCAGTTGCTTCATATTTTCCAAGGGCTAAATCAATGGTGATCTTTATTTCTTCTCGTTCCATAATGCTTTCTGCCAGTTCCAGTTTTTCAGTGCCTTCAATGGCTAATATTTTCCCATGAGAAACTACATCAACCAATCGTTCCATGTCTTCCAAGCGAACACTAATAGTATTTTCATCAATTTTTGCTCCCGAGTATCCTACTGCTGCAATGATTCGTCCCCAGTTAGGATCAGCACCGAACAATGCAGTTTTCACGAGGGGAGATGTGACTACGGATTTAGCAGCCTTTTTTGCATCATCTGATGTTTGAGCACCCTTCACTTTGACTTCCATGAATTTGGTTGCCCCTTCACCATCATGAGCCATCATTTTAGCCAGTTTAGCACAGAGGTGTTCTAATGCTTCCTGAAAATTCTCATCGATTTTTCCCTGTCCAGGTCTAGACATGATCAGGACTGTGTCATTAGTGCTTTGATCTCCATCCACTACTACCATGTTAAAGGTTTTGTCAACCGCTTTCAGGAGAGATTTTTCCAATTCTTCAGGGCTTGCTTCTATATCAGTAGTTATAAACGAGAGCATTGTAGCCATGTTAGGGGCGATCATTCCCGATCCCTTGGCAATGCCACCTATACATATTTTTTGACCATTTTTTAGATGTGTTTTAACAGCATATTCTTTGGGATAGGTGTCAGTGGTCATGATGGCTTCAGCTGCACTTCGGGAAGCTTCTCTGGAATTATCTAGTCTTCGCAGTGCATCATCGATTAAATTGCTAATTTCAGGTAAAGGAAGTTGTCTGCCAATGATTCCAGTTGATGCAACTGCTACATCTTCTTGGGGGATGTTGAGATTTTTAGCTACTTGGGAGGCCATATGCTCCGCATTTTCAATTCCCTCCCTACCGGTAAAACAGTTCGCATTGCCACTATTAGCCACAATTGCCGATAGTTTGCCATTTTTAACTGCTTTTTTAGTTACCATGATGGGTGCAGCTTGAACTTTGTTAGTGGTGAAAACTCCTGATACATTGCAGTTTGGATAGTGGATTATTGCCACTCCATAATTTTCTTCACAGGCCCCGGCAGTTTTAACATTTTTCACTGCACACAAGCCACCTTCAATTCTTTTCATTTTCTCCTCCACCTTGACAATTAGATAGTTTATTGGTAATTATATAATAGAGGTAATTTTATATTAGAAGAAATTCTTTTTTTAAGAATTGGTACCTTATTTTAAGAATTGGCACTAAATGAATGCTATTATAATGGAAATTGGCAAATCACCCCTAATTATGGAGTTAAGGGGTTTTATTGGTTGAACTGTTGATTGGTGGTTGAACCGGGTTGTTGGGTTGGGTGTTTCCATTATTAGCATCATCAGGATTGGTATTGGAAGGGTTCTGTGTAATTTTGGGAGTGTTGGTTTCATTATCACTAATGTTTTTTACATTGTAGATTATGGGAAACTCGCCAGTAGAGTTATTAGTGAAATAGGAATTATTCCCATCTTTAAGATATAATCCAGAGAATAGGCTGGCACCTGTTCCGAACCCAAATGCAATGAATGAGATAATTAGAGCTACGGTGGCTTTTGCTTTAATATTTTCTTTCATCTATGGTTCCTTCATTTTTTTAAATATAACTTGTAATAGTAATAATTCAATTTGTTTAAATTATGTACTATCCCTCTAAATTTTAGGCGGTTATTGCGTAAAGTAAAGCCAATCCTATGGCAACCAGGCCAAATTCCCAGTGTCCAATGTTCCATCCTATTAGAGTAACTATGAAAACAAAGACAAATATCAGGACTGCTCTGCCTTGTTTTTCTTGTAGAAATTCAACAATTGTACGGCTGAATTCTGATGGGACGTAATAGGCATAAATTCCATCGGCCAGATCGAAAACCATGACTGGGGAATTATTCCAAATTTTTATTTCATCAGCCATTTGAGCTCTTTCCCCGGCTTCGCGTCGGCTTTTACCAATCCCTACTCTGAGCATAGCACCATTGTTAAGAGCATGCCATGATGAATCGATTCCTGCGCGGAGGGCTGCGTCTTTGGTGGGTAGGTTGGCTATGAGGTCATCCCCACCTTCACGGTAACCTTCGATTTTGCCTTTGCACTCTTTTTCTATGAAGTCTTTGATTTCATTCATGATTTCGACCAGTCTATCTCGACCTTGATCGTCTATGAACTGTGTTGAGTCAAAAACATCAATGAAAAGATAGTTATCGTAAACTGCTGGTGTTCCTTCGAGTTTAGTGAGTTTGCTTGAAAATACAATAGCAAATTCACCACCTAGTTTGGTGAAACCTACACCTGATGTTTCTCCTATTTGTTTGTTGAGGTTAATGGATCTTTCAATGGCTGCGGCACCAGTCATTCCAACAGCGGATCTTACATCAATTTCTTTTTCCATACCAATTTTAATTAACTCAATACCTACACGTATTGCATCATTTTTAGACAGTAGTCGGGATACAATTTCAGTGTTGCTTCTTTCTACAATCACACCATTTTCTTTTTTGATCAATTGCACGAACTGGTCGATTATTCCCTTGTAACCACTGAAAACTTCCACATAGAGATAACGGTCACTGCCCATTATTATATTGCTTAGGAGAGCGTATTCGTTAACATCATTTTCAGCTGGTTTTATTTCCACAAACCGGCGATTCTCAGGGATGTTTCCTGTGCCTACTTCTTTTAATAAGTTTTGGAAAATGTTTTCAGTTGTAATATGGGCTTTGTCTATCTCCAATAACATGGTACGGGTGTAATTAACCATTTCCACGTATTCTTGTTCTTTTTCATTGGTTGGATAGTATTTGGTGCCTATACTTAAAACCGGATGATTTAAAAGAAACCCGAAAAGTGTTTTCAAAAGGTAATTGCCAGCCATTTAATTGTCTCCTCCCTTATCCAAGTTAATGTCATAGTGGCCTGGTTTTTCCATCAGCATGCTTGATTTTACTGATACGATGGGAAATTTCCAAGTGCCTAACCTGGCAGCGACTGTGCTGGCTATATTTCGGGAGTTTTTCTTAACAAAGGAATAATCGTGATCATTTATGGTTATATTCACATCGAAGGGGGATTCCTCCAATATTTCATCA
Organism: Methanobacterium sp.; assembly: GCA_012838205.1. NCBI lineage: Archaea > Methanobacteriati > Methanobacteriota > Methanobacteria > Methanobacteriales > Methanobacteriaceae > Methanobacterium > Methanobacterium sp. The sequence goes on along the minus strand of DUPR01000039.1, from coordinate 29,991 downwards.
GAATAGATAATGTTAAGTTCAAAGGTTCCTGGTTTGGTGAACAAATCATTTCGAACAGCAACCAGTGGAGCGTGATCCAATTTTAAACGGTCCCCCACAGTTACTGCAATATTCCCTGCATTTCGAACTGCTTCCCGATAGTCTCGGGGGCTGACTAAAACAAAGATTATAAAATCACTGGTTCTTTCAGCATCTTCCACCATTTTCATAACTTTATCAAATAGCGGTATCTTCATGAACATGCCTTCTAGTTTAGTGTCGATTCCTTCATCTTTGCTTTTGGATATTCGGTCAATTGCCTCTTTTGCCACAGCAATACCAGACAGCTTCTTGTTTTTTTTCAATTTATAAGAATCATATCCTTTTTTCTCAAATTCGGACAAAGTCTGGTTACAAATTTTTTGGAGGATGTTCCTTATTTTTTTAGGTTTAGCAGAGCTACCTATGGTGATTTTACCATTGGTGAATTTATATGGAATTCTGCGGCTGTTAATATCCCTGAATTCATCATAAAACTCTCTGAATGCATCGTTTGATAATATTTTTGCATCTTCTTCTTCAGCTAGTTTCAGAATATAGTGATCAGCATTGGTGCCAGAAGGAACTTGGTGCACCTTTTCCTCGTCTAAGAGTTTGTTGAATTCTTGTTTCTCATCAATTTCATGTCTTAGGGATGCATCTGCGATGAGAATTGGATGATAGCCTAACTTTTGAAGGGCCTCATCTGCAGCAAGTAAGTTGCTCAGGCTGGGTTTCCCATCCTTTTTTCCAAAGTGAGCTATATTCGATGCATCAACAATTACTTGCAATAAATCACCTACATAAATTTTCATACTTGGCCAGACAACTGCTTTTTCCATGGGATGTGTTTAAGAGGATTTCTATATTATCATCATCTATATTAACTGTGTTGAAAGATGCTGGATCCTTTCCCCGCAATTTCAGTGAAGATACTGTTCCTGCAGTTGCAAATGCTGTGTTCTGGACCATCCATACATGGGGTACATGTTTATGTCCAGACAACACTAGGTCTGCATCTTTTTCTATTAGTGAATTGAGAATATCTCCGGCATCACTTAAAACATTTCTTTCTCTTCCAGTTCGAGGAACCGGTATTATATGGTGGTGTAAGGCAATAATGGTTTGCATATCATTGGAAGATGCATCATCAAGTTGATTTTCCATCCATGCTTGTTGAGCTCTTCCCACTTTTCCATAATTAAGATCGGGTTCACTACTGTCTAATCCTATAATTTTTATTCCACCAATTTCCAAGTGACATCCATAACGGTTCCGGATCAGTTCACGGAAACCCTGGTCTCCCACGTGCCGGGCATCATGATTCCCAGGAACAACCATAAGGGGTGATTTTATCATTTCTATATAATCGGCTGCCTGTTCCATTTCAATGTAATAACCATTTTCAGTGAGGTCTCCGGTTATGATAGTGGCATCAGGAGCCATATCGTTAATAATGTCCACAGACTGTAGGAGTAAATCTTCTTGGAAGGATATTGAACCTACATGAAAGTCAGAAATATGGACCACAAAAACCATTTAACTTAACCTCAGTATAGCCTCAGCCAGGTCCCCATTGGTTTCTTCCAGTGTTTTTTTAGCCTTTTGGGTAGTTACTCCGGTCTGAGCAGCCACTAATTCAATATCATCGTCAGGAATTACCAGTTCAACCTCAATTTTTCTTTCCTTTGATTTTCCAGATATCTGATAGGTGTCTTGGCCCATGAAATTCATCAGATTTACCTTGGGATTGCTAATTACTACTTCTTTGTTTTTAAATTTGATTATTACTTCATTTACACCTTTAACATCTTTCATGTCCATGCCCATTTGTTTCATGGCCCTTTGCATCTGTTTAAGCTGTTTTGGATTCATACCTGCACTTGGTATCATTAAAAGCCTCCTTTTCTAGTTTTTACTGCTTGACCAGTGTTGAAATTTAATATCTCCTTTCCATTTAAAACTGACTTTCCGAAGGCCAATAATTGGTCTTCATCATTGGTTATCAATACTTCTTCCATTGCATGGATATCTATATCACAATTTATAACGAATTTAGCAAATATACTTTTTCCTTCCCGAGCAAATGGTTCAGCATCCTGATTAACAACTACCCTTTTTTTGGGGTATGGGAGGAAACTGTGCAAGCGACGAGCACCCTCACGAGCCAGTACAAAAACACCATCACTAGCCCGTAAAGTTGCAATAAGCTCTTGGTCATCATAGACATGGCGAATCTTCCCGGTCTTCCTGCTTTTCACAATGTCAACATCCCGGTTAAAAAGGGCTTCTCCACTACCAGTTCCAAACTGATAATCAGCTATCATTTTAATCCTTTGATAATCGTCAACCCCTGGTTTCAGGGGTTCTGGTATTTCATGTACCTCTTTAAGCTGGTAATTCTTTTGAAGTTGGAATGTTTCCACCACATCGGCACTGATAAAAGCAGTCTTGAAATCTTTCAAATATTTTTGCACTACATTATTTACCATTTGCAGTGAATTTTCATCAAAACTAGCAGGTGACTCATTTTGTGCCAGTGGATACACTTGGTCAAGTTCCAGGGGTATCACCCCAAAGGGCACATCAACGATAGCTACTTGTAAATCGTCAAATGGAATATTCTGAAGTTTTTCATCACCTTTAATCTGATAACAAGGCAGAGGAATACCATATAAATGTTCAGAATAGGGTTTTCTAGTTCTAGGAAGGAGTAAAACACTCTTTTTTTGGGAAATCCCATCCAACTTCTTTAAGTGCCGATATACCTCTGGGCGTTTTAGTGATTCTGGCCCTGAATAGAAAAATGCTGATTTTTTGTAGGGAGGATCATATTTTTCCAGATCTTCAGAGTAGTTATAGAGTGTGCGCAGTGCTTCCAGTAAGAAAGGATGACTACGGCAACGTTGCTCTACAAGTTCCCATAAATTACCCTGAACAATTGCTTGGCGAATCTGCCTGATCTCAGCAAAACTAATCAATAAGTTGTGTTTGGCAATTTGTTGGACCCTTTCTGCTTTTTCCATCTGACGCAACTGTTCTGGCGTGTAGTTAGTGCACACTTCACAGCTGCAAGGCATTTCGTGCAAATTTTCTAGTTTGATGGTTCCGTTGGGCATCAATAATCTATCATCTTCAGCATACAGAATATAAGCAGCAGAATCAAAAAGATCGCAACCCATGGCTACTGCCAAGGCAAATATCATAGGATGACCGGCACCCATAAGATGACGTGGCCTTGAATCTGGTAGGTGGGTCACTGATGCCATTACCACTTCAACTAACTCTTTATAACGGTAGGATTCCATGAGAGGTACTACTGCACCGATTGGATGTACTTGGAAGTCCATTTTTCCTAAAACTTCTGCACATTTACTGCGCAGGTCAGTGTAGGTTGAACCTTGAACCACGGAGTTCAACATCAACTCATTCCTAACTTCAAGTGCCTCCCTTGCCCTTTGGAAGGTTATTTCTAAATCTTTTTGGGCATGTTCTTTTTTAACACCAGGTGGGGTTGGAATATCCAGTGATGTGCCAATATCTGTACCTATTTTTTCCTGGAATTTTACGATTTCCTCATTGGAAACTTGCAGATCTCCGTATTCCGATAGTTGGAATGAACCGGAATCAGTGACAACTGGTCCGGAAAAATTAATAAGTTCATGCACTCCTTTTTTTATGGCTGTTTTCCGTAAATCCTCATTTTTATAGATAAGATAAGCATTGGTAATAACCAATTGCGCACCGTGATCCTGGACTTGGATTGTCTGTTTTCGAGGGTGTATGACAGGCATGAGTGCGGGTGTTGTGATATTCCCATGAGGAGTTTTTAGAATACCTAAACGTCCCCTGGCATCTTTATATTTTATTTCAAAGTTCAATATTTCACCTATAGTAATGTTTGATATGACAAAAATATACTAACTAAAATTCTGATTGACTACACTTGGCAAATTAAATCAAGCTGAATTCTTATTATTTAGAGAGCAACTATTATTTAACAGTCTTTTTATTAGTTATGATTCTTTTTAATCGGTTCTCCATTTCTTTGATCCGGGCACTGGATGTTGGCAATCTTTTCTGTTTGCAGTGGCATATGCATTCTTTAAACTGAGGACACACCAAATAGCGTGACTCATCAGAATTAAGATTTTTTATCCCAAGATTTCTTAAGTGCTTTAATACTCTTTTTTGTAACCCCTCATCATCAACTTCTTTAAACAAATAAACCGGTGTTTTAACAGTAGAGGCTAGTTTATAATTACCTCTAGCTTGGCTGCGTTCTGTTTGACGTTTTGTTCGAATCTTTTCTGGCAAATTGTTTAATCCAGGGTCTCGGAAGGGTATCCCAGCATCAGATAGGGCGATCATACGTTCATCATCACAACTTAAAGGTTTTGATATGTTTTCAATACTTGGAGATGCAATTGTACCTCCCCTACGCCCCATTGCTGGTCCTTCTCCCACTTCTAAACCCGCATTTATGAGGGCGTGTCTGACTGGTGCCGATGAAGTGTAAGTTAATATCATACCATCTTCTTTTAGTAATTCACCGATTTTCTGGAAAAACTCCTGACTATAAAGTTCAGGAGATTTTGCAGGACTAAATGGATCCAAAAAGATGGCATCATATTCATTAGATGGAGAAATTCCCTTAGTAATCTTCCGAGCATCTTGACAGTGCACATGTAGATCTACATGACTGGGAATGTTTTTTTCCTCATTTCGAAATGTAAGATGATTTTCTTGGATAAGATAGTCTTCGAATGCTTTTTTAATGTAGTCATGTGATTTTAAAGGGATGGGAATTAGCAAAGCTGTTGCTAAGGTTTCCCATGATACTTCAACCAAATCTATCTTTATGTGTTTCAATTGGAATTTACCCTGATAATCAATGAATTTTTCCAGTGCAGCTGCTGCATTGATACCCAGTCCTGTGCAAATATCAAGTATTTTAAGGTCTTTTTTACCATCTATCCTTAATGGATTAACATATTTGATTTGAGCCTCAGCCACAGCACCGTGACTAGTGTGCATTGTTTCAGAATCTTGATCTGGTCCTTCCGAGCGGATAGTAAAAGACCCATCTTCGGTTTTCACCATATACTTTTTCATTTCATTAGCTGCATATTGTCTTGCATTAAAATCACCCATTTTTTCAGAGTCAGACCACTCCCTTACTAATGAAATAACCCTCTTTTCAGGAGTGAGAGGATTATATAAGGGACTACCAACAGAATTTTTCATAAAAATGAACTCTAATTTTATATTATTTAATCCACATTTTAGGGTTAAATACAGTAGATTTTTAATGGAAAGATAATTATAATTGATTTTTAGATTATTGTTCTGATTTTCATAGTCAGATTAGTATGATAAATAAGGTCTTGAAATATAAATAGAGTTAGTTGAACTATAAATGTAAAATATAGTTTAAACATACAACTACTTAAAATTAAGGATGTTATAGATGATTTATTTAAATATCAAAATGATTCAAATCATGAAAGGTTAGAAAAATGTATAGGAGTGATTTTTTTGGTTAAAATCATGGGAGTTGTGGGAAGCCCCCGAAAGGAAGGTAACACTAATTACCTAGTTAAAGAGGCCCTTAAGGCAGCCAGTAATTTGGGAGTTGAGACTGAACTCATAAATCTGGGAGATATTGAAATTGAACCATGTATTGCTTGTGATATTTGCAAATCAACTGGTGAGTGCGCAATATTTGATGACGTGCCCAGTTTACTCGGTAAACTAGTTGATTCACAAGGTGTGATCATGGGTAGCCCAGTCTATTTTGGTAACGTGACCAGCCAACTAAAGATGTTAATAGACCGTTCACGACCTCTTCGCATGGATTTCAAGCTGAAAAACAAGATTGGTGGAGCTATTAGTGTTGGTGGCTCCCGTAATGGTGGTCAGGAAACCACTATATCATCAATACACCAATTTATGCTAATTCATGACATGATCATTGTTGGTGATGGAGCACCCCTTGCCCATTATGGTGGAACCGGTGTAGGATCTACTATAAATTCAGCTGCAGGAGATGAAGTTGGATTGGAAACTTCACGAAATTTAGGGCAAAACGTGGCTGAACTGGCACTCCAAATTTCCAAAAAATAATAGAAATTAATATCATAATTAAATAAAATAATATGAAATAAATTTCTTAAGACAAACCATTAGAATATGGAAATCATTGGGCGGAGGAGAAACTAGTTGACCAGTGCCAATGGACTCTTTTTAGAAAAGTATGGGAAAGATATTTTCATAGTCATGCCTGCATTCAATGAAGCCCAAACAATTAGAAAGGTGATGGAAGAGTTACTACCAAAAGGGCTGAAATTAATAGTAGTTGATGATGGTTCTCATGATAAGACTTCCTCCATTGTTAAGCATGTTCAGGAAAAATATCCTAAACAAGTACATCTATACCGGCATCCTATCAACCGGGGATTGGGTGCTGCAATTCTAACTGGTTTGGAGGCATCTCTTCGTGAAAAGCCCATGGTGATTGTCACCTTTGATGCTGATGGCCAACATCATATTGATGACCTGGTTCCAGTGGTTGAGCCCATAATTAAGAAAGATGCAGATGTGGTGATTGGGACTAGGAATTTCCATGAAATGCCATTGCGGAAAAAATTTGGTAACCATGTTATGAATATTATCACCCGAATTTTTTACCAGATAGATGTTGGTGATTCACAGTCTGGTCTTAGAGCATTTTCCCTTAATGCAGCTGGAAAAATTGAATTACACTCTAGAGATTACGGAGTATCCTCTGAAATAATTGGAGAAATAAAAAAAAAAGAGTTGAAACTGATAGAAGTTCCAATCGAAACAATATACACTGATTATTCTCTTTCCAAGGGTACTGACACTAAAATTGGGCTTAAAATTCTTGCAAAATTAATTAAAAACATTTTCAAATAAAAACAAATGGGGGTTCTTGTGTGTTAATATATCAATTAATCGGAGGGATTATTGGAATAATTGGCATAATAATATCATTATTGCGATTTAGGGAGGGTAAAATGTCCCTGAACATGCTCCTAGTGTGGGGTGCCATTTGGGTGCTGTTGATATTATTCTCAGTTTATCCTACCACTACCTCAATATTGTCTAATATAACCGGTATAGGGAGAGGATTGGACATCATCCTCATATTTGGATTAATAGGTTGTTTTTATTTGATTTTCAAAATTTATGGCATGATTGAAACTATAGAAGAAGAAATCACCCAATTAACCCGGGAAATAGCCTTAAACTCCAAAGATAATCTTGGTGAAAAATCTGATGATGAACCCTAAAAAAGTACTATACCTAACGAACTAGTTTGCTTATACAATATCTTCGACTAGTTCAACGAATTTCGCTCCAGGGTTAGGTGATGGTATTTCTATGTAGTCCGGATTAACAGGATTATAAAGTCTTTTCACATCATCATGGGATTTTAGTTCTTTTAAAAATTCTTTTAATTTGATTAAACTGGTGAAACTTCGACATATGCCTAATTCTTCAAAGTCATCGGTGGGTATGTCATAATTAATTAGTTGGATGCTGATTTTATTATTTAAAGCTGACTCAATTAGGGCTGTGGAATTAAAAGAAATAAAAATATCATTATTTTTAATAGTTTCTGTCAGTGTTTCACCTTCAGTTGTGAATTTAACCCCGGGTAAATTCTTTTTTAGCCAAGCCAAATCCTCATTTAAATGTTTGCGGTAAACTAATTCAAAACCCAGATCTTCACAGATATCATTAAGTTTAATAATAATCTCTTTTTTCTTGTTTAAATAAGAATTATCATATATTTCCATAGGCTGACCTAAATATACGACTTTTTTATGATAATCAGCATGGCTTTCCGGTATAACAGAGTAAGGATATCCTAATACTTTTATTTTCCTATCTTTTACTCGGGGAGAATTTAGATAGAAATCTTGGAAGTATTTCCCCCAAACAAAAACATAGTCCACATTGTTACCAGAAAGTACTCGATCCTTCCCCGAATACATGCCATGTTGGATTTCAACCGTAGGCACTCCCAGTTCGCTGGCAACCAGAGTCATGAGCTTCACATCAGTAGTGAAATCATGATTAAATAAAATTAACTTGGGGTTAATCTTTTTAACGACTGATTCCAATTGGTGGTAACTTTTAATTATTAAATCATTATCATAATCCAATACCCCTCTATACAGAACTTTATATATGTCATAAAGAGGGTAATAATCGATTTTCCTCGGTAAGGACTTATAAAAAGGTTTTATGTTTATGCCAAATAAGATGGGATTGTAATGGCGTTCCAATGCACTGATAATGCTCGGATATCTGCAGAGCAAATCATGAACCAAGATATCATTTTTTTGCTTATTAAAAGCCTTAGAAGTTTTGTAACAAATTTTAGCTGCTAATCCAACCGATCTTATAATATAGTAATCTGAAAGGAACCTATTTAGATCTTTATAGCGATGTTCTTCATAATGGGTGCGACCGTTTTTGGAAAACATCTCAATGGTTTCTTCGAAAAGATACCATCTTAATTCTTCTTTAGGAATCATGTGAATCAATCGTTAATTTCTAATGGTGACAATCCATCATTGATAAATAGTACTAATGATTTTCCATGGTTTTTTAAGACTAGTCCGCCATTTATTAATTTATCCGCCTCAAATAACTAAATCTACCTTAAAACTAGGTATCTAATTCTTTCCAAACATTGCTTTGAATAAGTTAAATTCCTCTTTTTTTATTCCTTTAAGGACTAAAATTAGACCAAAGTAAATAATTGTAGATATAATAATTGTAATTATGATATTAATAAGGTTCTGGGGATTAATGAAAATAATAAATGCTGACATTATAGTAGATGCGGTAATGCTCTTTAGGATAAATTTGTAATCAAAATTAAAGAATTTAGTAGAATACCTTAAAGTAAGGATAAATGCGACTACATAGGCTAATAATGTAGTGGTTGCAGCAGCTATAATTCCAAAGTAGGGTACTAAGACTATGTTTAAAACTAAATTTAATGTTGCAGCGATGATCCATATTGATCCTATTACCTTGGTTTTCTTCTCCAATACTAACACGTTACTGATAATGGCATAAACACCAAAAATAAGGGTGCTTAAAGCAGTTAAAGGTGTAATTAAATATCCATTCAACGCAATTTCTGGTGTGGTTAAAACACTTAACAAAGGTTTTGAGAGTACTGACAATCCAAAGGCAGATGGAATTGCAATTAAAAGGAAATACTTCGTTGAATAATTTAAAAATGATGAAACTTTTTCAATATTGTTTTTATCATAGTACTGGGGTAGGACTGAGGGCAGTAACAGAGAAAATGGGGCCATAAGCATTGAAATGCTGTATCCAAGAGTGTAACCGGGAGAGTAATAACCCACAAAGGCTGCACTTAAAAATATTCCAATAACATATCGATCACTGGAGTTAACTATCCATGAAGACAAATTCCCGGGAATAGTAGGAACTCCGAAAGACAAATATTCACGAATATGGGTAAACTTAGGAATCTTAAACCCGATACTCCATATTATCAGAGCAAACATGGCCAAAAAAGTGATAAGATTTGCAAGGAGAAGCCCTAATGCAACCATATAAATACTATAGCCCTCCAGTGCTAAATAAGATACTATTACCACCCCTAGATATGTTTGCATCAATAAAAAGAAGGAATACTTTTTCATTTCCTGAAAAGTTCTGAAGTAATTTAGTAGCAATGCATTCAAACAAGCAAGGAAAACTATTGCCGATAATATGATGGCCACATTAACATTACCATTAAAGATTGCCAAGGCAATTTGTTTAGAAAACACTAATAACAATAAAGCTACGATGACTGTAGAAATTAAAACCATACTTAAGATTGAATAAAAACCTTCCTGTATTATTTTTTTATCTGTTTCTGCTGATAAAAATCTGACCATGGTGTAAGGAAGTCCCAGGGTGGTTAGGTTAGGTAATAATGCTATGGTGGTGTTTATTTGCACCCAAATACCGTAATCATCAATTGAAAAGTTTTTTGTTAATATTGGTAATAAGATTAATGAGCTTAATGCAACCAGGAGATTTGCTATCCCCACCAATCCAATCCTTTGCACAAAGATTTTGTATTCATTCAAATTTTCACCGTATAGAAAGTTTTAAGAAATGATACCTCACATCGTAGTAAAATTATAGAACATATTTTTTTTAGAGGATATAATAGTTGATGAAGATCATTAGATTTAAGGTTAAATAGTTAATAAAGGTAGACAGTTTTTAAGATTAATAATGTTATTAAATTATATCCTTTATTAATTCTATGAATTTATTTCCAGGATTGATAGAAGGTATCTCAATGTAATCTGAGCTAACTTGGGAATAAAACCGTTCAGGATCATCAGCACTGTCCAAATCTTTTAAAAACTGATCAAATTCAGATAAGCTAGTGAAACTTCGACAAATATCCAATTTTTCAAAATCATCAGTAGGTATGTTGAAAACTTTAAGCTGAACACAAATTTTAGATTTCAAAGCAGACTCAATAAGGGCTGTAGAATTAAATGACACAAAAATATCATTTTCTCGAATAGTGTCTTCAATTTTGGCTGTTTTTGGATAGAATTTAACATGAGGTAATTCTTTTTTTAATAAATCCAGATCTTCCATCCGATGTGGTTTGTAAGTGAACTGGAATCTGTTATCTCTACACAAACCATCAACTTCATTTATAATATTTATCTTTGAGCTTAAAAATTGATCACCATACAATTCCATAGGTTGCCCAATGTACATAATTTTTTTTTGAAATTGAACATTTTCTAGTTTATTAAGAGGATAAGGATACCCAAGTATGCGTATTTGCTCTTTTTCTTTAATTTTTGACTTTAAATATAAATTCTTAAAATATTCTCCCCATACAAAAACATAGTCAGCATATAGGCCAGAAACTAATTGTTTTTCTCCAGAGTAAACACCATGTTGTATTTCAACAGTTGGTATTTTCAATTCTTTGGCAACTAACAAGATCAATCTAGTTTCTGGGAAAAAATCAAAATCTAAAACAATCAATTGGGGGTCAATCTTTCTAAGTACCTTTTTTAAGTTTAGATAACCTTCTTCCAATAAAAAAGAATCTGAGTTCATTATACCGGCATATACGCTTTTATAAATTTCATACAAAGGGTAATGAACATTTTTACCAGAAGAAAACAGGAATGGCCTTACATTTAAACCGAAAAAGATTAGGTTATAATTTAATTTGAGTTCATTGATAATATGAGGATATTTCCACAAATAATCATGGACAAGAATTGTTTTTTTATCTTTACCACTGGATTTAGCAAGATTATAAAAAAAGTGGGATTTTATTCCAAATAATCGCAAATAAGGATAATAGGTCATGAATTTATTCATATGGCTTATAACTCTTTCTTCATAATTTATAAGACCATTTTTTAGGTGTAAATCTATATTCTCTTCAAAAAGATACCATCTTAAATCTTCTTTTGGAATCATATTATCAAATATTTTTACAATCCAATAATCTAGGAAAAATTCATAGGGTGTACTTTATATTCTGAAAATTGTAATTATTTAAACATGTTGAACTTGAATGATTAAGAATCATTTCTTAAAAATTAGAATTACACCTGTTTCATCCCTCGAAAAATACACCGAACCTACATTAAAAAGTCAAAAGAAAATTTAGATTAATTATAAATTAAAAATATTATTAATTAATTTTATATCTAAGATCGTGAGGTAATAGAAATGCTTAACAATAAAACAATCCTAATTACTGGGGGAACTGGATCCTTCGGTAAGAAATTTACAAGCAGGGTTTTGGAGGAATACAATCCTAAAAAAATTATCATATACTCCCGAGATGAATACAAACAATTCTTAATGCAAGGCAAATTCCGGGAACATTACAAAAAGCTCCGATATTTTATTGGCGATGTCCGGGATGAAAAACGTTTATACAGGGCTTTTGATGGTGTGGATGTTGTTATACATGCAGCAGCATTAAAACAAGTTCCAGCTGCAGAATATAACCCAATTGAAGCTGTTAAAACAAATATCCATGGTGCTGAAAATATTATCAATGCAGCCATAGATAAAGGAGTCCAAAAAGTAATTGCATTATCCACAGATAAAGCAGTGAACCCAGTAAATCTTTACGGAGCCACTAAACTTGTTTCTGATAAATTATTCATTTCTGGAAACGCTTATGTGGGTGATAAAGACACTCTTTTCAGCGTAGTAAGGTATGGTAATGTTTCAGGGAGCCGTGGCTCGGTCATTCCATTTTTCAAGTCTTTAATAGATTCAAATGAAACTGTTATTCCCATCACTGACAGTAGGATGACCAGGTTCTGGATAACTCTTGACGAGGCAGTTGATCTTGTAATAAAAGCCATACAAGAAGCTAAAGGTGGGGAGCTTTATGTTCGTAAATGTCCCTCATTTAAGGTTACAGATTTAGCCAAAGCAATGAAGGAAGACTGTGAATTTGAAGATGTTGGTATCAGGCCTGGAGAAAAGCTTCATGAAGTAATGGTCACTGAGGAAGACTCCAGAACAACCTATGAATATGATGATCATTACATTATTTACCCTGATTTTGATTGGTGGGAAAACTTGAACAACAAGTCTGGTGGGAAAAAAGTGGAAGACCGGTTCAGATACTCATCAGACAACAATAAACAGTGGCTTTCTGTGGAAGAAATTCGGGAAATGTTAAAAACAATCGACATCGTTTATTAAAGCCAGTTCAAGGTGATTGTTATTAAATTTTTACCATACGGAAAACAAGATATAGGTGAAGATGACATCCAGAAAGTTGTTAATGTATTAAAATCAGATTTTATCACCCAGGGACCTAAAATAGGCGAATTTGAAGAAAATCTAGCAAAATATTGTGGCTCCAAATATGCAGTTGCTTTTAATTCAGGCACTTCCGCCCTTCATGGGGCATATTTTGCCATGGGCCTGGGAAAAAATGATGAAATCATTACCTCTCCCAATACTTTCGTGGCAACATCCAATGCAGCTTTATACCTAAATGCTAAACCTGTTTTTGTAGATGTTGAAAGCAAAACCGGTAACTTGGATGTTTCTAAGGTTTCAGAAAAAATTACTGAGAAAACCAAACTCATAGTCCCGGTGCATTACAGTGGAAACCCAGTGGATCTAAAAGAATTATCTGAAATTGCAGAGGACAAAGGGGTTAAGATAATCGAAGATGCAGCCCATGCCATTGGAGCAAAATACAATGGGGAAAAAATAGGAAATTCAAGATACTCTGAGATGACTATTTTCAGCTTCCACCCAGTTAAACACATAACCACTGGAGAAGGCGGTGCAGTTTTAACCAATGAGCAAGAGTACTATGAAAGACTATTAATGTTCCGCTCCCATGGCATAACCAAAAATAATTATATCAACCAACCCGACGGTGACTGGTACTATGAAATGCATTATTTAGGACACAATTACCGCATCACTGATTTACAAGCAGTATTAGGCCTATCACAACTAAACAAATTGGACCGGTTTGTTAAAAGAAGAAGAGAAATAGCCAGAACATACAATGAAGCTTTTGAAAATAATCCATATTTTGACACTATTAGCGAAAAAAAAAGGTGTCAATCCTCTTATCATCTTTTTCCCATTCTACTTAAAGATAAATTGAAGGACAAAAAAAGAGAAATATTTACAAAATTGAGGAAAGAAGGTTTAGGAGTGCAAGTTCATTATATCCCAGTGTATTTACAGCCTTTCTATAAAAATCTTGGTTTCCAGAAAGGCTTATGCCCAGTTTCTGAAGACTTTTACCAGAAAGAGATCAGTATTCCCATGTATCCATCAATGACAGATAACGACCTGAAATATGCAATAGAAAAGATTTACAAATCTATGAAAACTTTTGATCAAGATTAATTGGTGTTTAGATGAAAATAGGAGCTATTGTTCAAGCCAGAACATCATCAACCCGATTGCCAGAAAAAGTACTACTGGAACTACCCTATGGAAGTGGCATTACTGTCCTCCAACAAGTCATAAGAAGACTTAAGGCGTCTGAAAAAATTAACCAGATCATAATTGCTACTACCACCGATGATGCTGATGACAAGATAATCAGTATTGCAAAAAAAGAGAATGTGCAGTTTTTCAGGGGAAGTAAAGAAAATGTGCTGGAAAGATATTATTTGGCAGCCAAAGAAAACGACTTAGATGTTATAGTCAGAATAACCAGTGATTGTCCCTGTATCGATACCACAATAGTTGATAGTATTATAAATGAACATGTCAATTCCAAATCTGATTACACTTCCAATACATTGATAAGAACATATCCTGATGGCTTAGATGTTGAAGTTTTTAATTTTAAAGCTCTTAATGAAGCATATGAAAATGGAAACAGTGCACGAGAAAAAGAACACGTCACATCTTACATTTATACAACTGGTAAAGAATCATTTAAAACAAGTAATTTTGTTTCTGAATTTGATGCAAAGGATATTAGAATAACACTTGACACCATTGAAGATTATGCATTGTTATGTGCAATTTTTGATTATTTATATCCTGAAAATGAATTTTTCAGTTCCATTGATGTTATAGATTTATTAAATCAAAAACCATGGTTAAAACTTATTAATGCAAAAATCGTTGGAAAAAAGTCATTTGAAACATTTGAAGAAGAAATGGAAGAAGCGATAAAATTTCTAAAATTACAAGATTTGGATAGAGTTGTAAACTATTTAGAAAAAAAGATTGATTAAAGATTAAAACTTGAACGGTGAAAAAGATGGTTAACAACGGAGTAAAACTTTGGAATAAAGCTAAAAAGATAATACCTGGAGGTAATCAACTATTATCAAAAAGAAGTGACCAATTTTTACCTGATCAATGGCCATCATATTACCAGAAGGCAAAAGGAATTAATGTATGGGATATGGACAACAATCGATATGTTGATATGTCTATAATGGGTATTGGTGCATGTACACTTGGCTATGCAGATGAAGATGTCAACGAAGCAGTTGAAGATGCCATTGAAAACGGTTCAATGTGCACCCTTAATTGTTACGAAGAGGTTGAATTAGCCGAGAAACTATTAAAAATCGAAAAATGGGGCGGAATGGTTAGATATGCACGTACTGGTGGTGAATCAACCAGTATAGCCATTAGGATAGCTCGAGCTGCTACTAATAAAGATAAAATTGCTTTTTGTGGATATCATGGGTGGCAAGATTGGTATTTATCATCAAACCTAACTAGTAATGAAAATCTCACAGACCACCTTCTACCCGGACTGAACCCTTTAGGGGTTCCAAAATGTTTAGAAAACACAGCCTTACCTTTTAATTATAATAATATAAATGATCTTGAAGAGATTATCACTAAGGAAGATGATATTGGCGCAATTATTATGGAACCTGTTAGAAACTTTGATCCTGATTCGTCTTTCCTGAAAAAGGTTAGAAAAATAGCCGATGAAATAGGGGCTGTTCTAATCTTTGATGAAATCACATCCGGTTGGAGACTGCGAGTTGGTGGTGCCCACTCAATTTACGGAGTTGATCCAGATATAATTATATTTGGTAAAGCAATGGGTAATGGCCATCCAATTGGTGCTATATTAGGAAAAGAAGAGATAATGGAAACCGCCCAAGAAACATTCATCAGTAGCACCTTTTGGACAGAAAGAGTGGGATTTGCAGCTGGACTTGCCACTATAAATAAAATGGAAATCACAGACAATCCAAAACATCTCATTAGCGCAGGGAAACAAATTACAAGGGGATGGGAATCCATCGCAGATGAACATGATCTTTCTCTGCAAACCATGGGCATTCCTCCTTTAACAACATTTCAATTTGATGATGATAACTCTTTGAAAATGCAAACCCTGTTTAACCAAGAAATGTTGTATAGAGGTTATTTAGCTAGTAATCATGTCTACACTTGTTCGCATCATACAGATCAGGTGATTGACGAATATCTTGAAGCGGTTGCAGATGTATTTAAAATAGTAGCTTGTGCTCAAGAACAAGATAAATATAATGACTTGTTACATGGTCCAGTTATTTCTAAAGGATTTAAACGACTTAATTAGGGGTTCAAATTTGTTAAAAAAGCTATTAATCATAGGATGCGGATCAATAGGGCAAAGACACGCACGAAACGCGAAAAAGTTGGGTGTTGAAAATATCTTATTATTTGATATTGATCTTAAACGTGTTGAGCAGTTTGCCAATGAAATTAACACTGATCGGTTTTACAATTCATTTGAAGATATTTTCAGTGAAAATTCGGATATTGACGCTGCAATGATATGCACACCTTCTTCTTTACATCTAGAAAATTCCACATACCTTGCAAACAAAGGTATCAATCTTTTCATAGAAAAACCTCTGGCAACTGACTTGAAAGGTGTTGAAGAGTTGGTGGAAACAGTCAAAACTAAAAAATTAACAGCAATGATCGGGCAAAGTTACCGGTTTCACGAAGGTTTCCTTAAATTGAAAGAGATTTTGAACGATAATGTTATTGGAAAAATTTTCCATGTCAACTATTATGGAGGCCAATATTTACCTGATTGGCATCCCACTAGGGACTATCGAACTGAATATTCAGCTAAAAAAAATTTAGGTGGCGGAGTTCTGCTTACTACAATGAGTCATACAATTGATATTGTCCAATGGCTTTTCGGTGATATCACTACTATAAATGGGTGGAAAGACACTCTAAGCGATCTTGAAATAGATGTAGAGGATTCTGTTTTTTTATTATTAAAAACAAATAGAAATATAATCATCAACACTAGCTTTGATTTTCTCCAACAATGCCCCCAACATTCTATGATAATAACCGGCGAAAAAGGTCATATTAAAGCTGACTTCAACAAGCACTATATTGAGATTTGTAAAAAAAATGATAATTTGATTATAGAGTATGAATTTGATGATAATTATCGGTACCTTAAGGAACTAATGTATTTTTTTAAAATGGTTGAAACAAATAGTCAAAACCATGATCTCGGCATAACAATCGGCAAAAACGTTCTGGAAATACTTTTAGATCCGACAATAATCAATATATGCAATAAGTAAAGGGGTTAAAATGAAAAAAGTAATTGGGAACAAAATATTCTTGAAAATATTGAGTCCTGATGATGTTGGGGAAAAATATTTGACATGGATGCAAGATAAGGAAGTGACTAAATTTTTAGAGAGCAGATGGGATGAATATTCTGTTAAAAAATTAAAAGAGTATGTTAAAAAAACAAATGATAGTTCTGATAATTTCCTCTTTGGCATATTTCTAAAAGAAAACAACACCCATATCGGAAATATCAAAATAGGAAATATCAACCATTTTCATGGATATGGAGATTTAGGGTTTTTAATTGGAAAAGACCATTGGAATAAAGGATATGGAACTGAATCCATCAAATTAGCAACTAATTATGCCTTTAATCAGCTCAAACTGCATAAGTTATTTGCCGGAATATACAGCAATAATATTGGGTCATATAAGGCTTTTTTAAAAGCAGGATTTAACGAAGTAGGAAGACTAAAAAAACACCACCAATACCAGGGCACATTTGTTGATCAGATAATTGTTGAGAAGTTAAACAATGAAAAAGAAGCCGAAAAATAAGATAAGAGTTAGTATAATCACTGAAGGCAGTGGAAAGATAGGTTTTGGACATCTTACTCGGTGTCTGTCACTTTATCAGGCCTTCGAAGAAAAAGGCTGTTCTGTTAAATTCATTGTGAATGGTGATCTTACAATCAAATCCCTTCTTGAACAGACAGAACATGAAATTTTCAACTGGTTAACAGATCATCTTAAACTTTTCCAATCACTGCAAGGGACTGATATCGTAATCATAGATTCTTATCTTGCTACTGAAGAATTATACCTCAAGATATCTGAATTTGTTTCTTTAGCTGTTTATATCGATGATAATCAACGCATAAATTATCCGAAAGGGATCGTGGTTAATGGCTCCATTAATGCTGAGAAACTAAATTACCCCCAAAAAGATGAAATAGAACACTTGCTAGGAAGCCAATACATACCTTTAAGAAGCCCTTTTTGGGAAGTTGGAAAAAAAAAGATCAATCCCACCATTAAAAGAGTTATGGTAACTTTTGGAGGGGATGATTTAAGAAATTTAACACCTGACACTTTAAAAATATTAACCACCCATTTTCCACATCTAAAGAAAACTGTTATAATTGGCAAAGGATTCGGAAATATATCCAAAATCGAACAATTGATAGATGACCTAACCGAACTTGTGTACTATCCTAATGCCGAAAAAATGATGGAAGTGATGTTTGAATCTGACTTTGCCATATCTGCAGCCGGACAAACTCTTTACGAACTTGCCAGGGTGGGTTTGCCCACAATAGCTATTGGTGTTGCTCATAACCAGACCCATAACTTGGAAAACTGGGGTGAGGCTGGGTTTGTCGAGGTGGCCGGTTTTTGGGATGATGAAAATTTGAATCACAACATCCTAGAGAAAATCCAACTTATAGAAAATAGGAAGATGAGAACTGAAATGTGCCAAAATGGAAGAAAATCAGTCAATGGTGCAGGAGCTAATAGAATAGCGAAACATTCTATAAACAAGTATTATAGAGAAAAAATCAGTTTAAGACCATTACAACCTTCTGATATTATGAATATTTTCGATTTATCCAATGAAAAAGAAGTTAGAAAAAATTCATTCCAACCCGAGCAAATAAGCTTCGAAGACCATGAAAAATGGTTTAACAAGATCTATACAAATTCTGATAACTTATTTCTTGTGATTTCCATCCAGGGAGATTTTGCAGGACAAGTACGGTTTGACTTTGAAGGTGATTCTGCAACCATCAGTATAAGTATAAAAAAATCGTTCAGAGGACTTGGTTTAGGAATTTCATTCTTAGAAGAGTCGATAAAATATCTAAAAAATAATTTCCCTAATATTAGATTAATTCAAGCATACATAAAGGAAAATAATAAAAAATCTTTAAAATTATTTGAAAAAATGGGCTTTGACTTTAAAAAAAATGTTATTGTCAAGAATAACAATGCCTTCGAATACATATACAAAATAAGGGATTAAAATGTATTTAAAAATTGGCCATAAAGAGGTTGGTGAAAATAATCCTGTTTTTATAATTGCCGAGTTATCAGCCAACCATTTGGGAGATTTCAACTTGGCAGTTGAAACTATCAAGGCTATGAAGGAATCAGGGGCTGATGCAGTTAAAATGCAAACATATACTCCTGATACCATGACACTAGATTGTGATAATGATTATTTCAAAATTAGACAGGATACAGTGTGGGATGGTTCCACTTTCTATGACCTTTACGATGATGCACACATGCCCTGGGAATGGCAGCCAGAACTAAAAAAGATAGCAGAAAAATTAGGGCTCATTGCATTTTCTTCACCATTTGATAAAACTAGTGTTGATTTCCTTGAAAAGATGGATGTGCCAGCCTACAAAATTGCATCATTCGAAATCACCGATATCCCCCTCATTGAAACTGTGGCTTCTTGTGGAAAGCCAGTGATTATTTCAACGGGAATTGCAGAATTTAATGATATCAAACTGGCAATAGAAACTTGCAAAAAACAGGGAAACGACCAAATTGCTCTTTTAAAGTGCACTTCATCATATCCAGCCCCAATTGATTCCATTAACTTGAAAACAATCCCCCACATGGCTGAAAATTTTAAAACAGTGGTTGGTTTATCAGATCATAGTTTAGAACCAGTCATTCCCATCGGTGCTGTGGCTTTGGGTGCTAAAATCATAGAAAAACATTTTATTCTAGACCGAAAAATGGGAGGCCCAGATTCTAAATTCTCTTTAGAACCAGAGGAATTCAGTTCAATGGTTAATTCTGTTAGGACACTAGAAACAGCTATGGGCAAAGTGAGTTATGAACTGGATGATGCAACCAGGGCTAGTTGCGATTTTTCTCGTTCATTATTCGTGGTAAAGGATGTTAAAAAAGGAGAACATATCAGTCAAGATAACGTCAGGCCCATAAGACCCGGATTTGGACTTCATCCCAAGTATTTAAAAGATATTTCAGGTAAGAAATTCACAAAAAATCTGAAAAAAGGCACCCCTTTAAGTTGGGATCATGTCATGTGAAGCTATTTACCAATAATTTCATCCCATTTGTTGATTATTTTTTTATAAGAAAATGTTTCTGACCTCTGCCGTCCATGAGAATATTTCTCTTTCATATCAGTGTCTTTAATCATCTTGATCATCATATCTGAGAGAATTTGTTCATCATCATCCAATGGAACTTCATCAAGACTCTTAAATAGTAGGTTGTTAGGGAATGTTCTGGTTAAAATAGCATATTTGCCCAAGTAAGGATAGTCTATATTTCCATCCAAATCAAGTTCAGGACATAAAACCTCACGAGGGCCAGTTTTACAATCTGTGGAGATAATGGGCAGATTCATAGAAAGAGCTTCAATTAAAGTCAGAGGCAATCCTTCCCATAGTGAACTGAAAACAAAACAATTACTCTTTTTAAGAAAAGGAAACACATTTTCCTGCTCACCTAAAAGGAACACATTTCTAGCTAAGTCAAGATCATGGATTAAATCATCCAATTTTGTTTTTAAAGGACCGTCACCTAAGATGAATAGTCTGGCATTTTCATATTCATCCACCACACGCCGAAAACTCCGAATCAAAAACCACTGCCCCTTCTGCCGATTTAACCGGCCGATGTTTATGAAATTAAAGTAGTTGTTTTCTGTGAATAAGTTTCTAAATTTACTTGGCAGATTTTCTTCTGATAATTTGATGTTTTCTTCAGTATCCATCATATTATAGATGGTTTGTGTGTTTTCAAGATCATAATCTTTGTTGAGAATTCTTTCAACTTCACGAGAAACGCACACCACTTCATCAGCACGATGATAAAAGAATTTCATCAACCAGTAGTGTATGGGGCTATCTAGAAAGATCTCGGGATTGATATGTTGGGATGCGATTATGCGAACCTTATTTTTAAAAAGCCAGCGACTTAAAACTGCATAAAAATTGGCGATCTCAGATACTGAGATGATGGTGTCGATGTTTAAGTCTTCACAGAATTTTTTGACCTGAGGTGAATATTTTAGAAGATTGAATCCACGTTTTAAATAAAACCCGGGTTTTTGATAATTTGCATATATATCACCCATATTGAGAGTGTAATACTGGCCTTTGCAGTCATATTTTGGGTTTTCATCCATCAAAGTTAAATAGGACACATGGTAACCGTGGTCATGAAGTCGGGATCCTAGGGTTGCAGCGAATCTTTCTGATCCACCCCCGACTTTTAGTGATTCTACTAAAATTAAAATTTTCATTGAAAGTACCTATTAAGTTATGAATAATGGTTAACACAAATCACTATATAGCATTATGGTTAAGATTTGCTTATTAGTAATTTTTAATTATAATTAACCTTAATTAGATGTATTATATCGCGTTTAATTGGATGATAAAAAAAAATGCAAAGTATATAAATTTAAATATCGGTGTACAATGAAAAAACGTTTAAATACTGTTCTTGGCGATATTTTTTTCTCATATTTCCCTGAAGGCCAGTTCAAAAATAGGATAAAATGTTTTATTGCCAATAAATACTTATTTAGGAATCTTGATTTCACTACAACCTACAAAAATAATGTTTTTTATTTAAATTACCATGGAAATGTTTATAAATTCTGTGATTACCCATCTAGTGATTTTTATGAAATTATAGAAGGATACCTAAGAAAAGCATCAATTAAAAAAGGTGATACTGTAATTGATTGTGGTGCTTACCAAGGGTCATTCACAGTTTTAGCATCAAAACTAGTTGGAAAGAATGGAAAAATCATTGCATTTGAACCTGATCCTGAAAATTACAAAAAATTGTTGCACAATTTAAAAATAAATAATGTTTCAAATGCCATAACCTTAAATAAAGGGTTGTGGAACAGTACAACCGAACTTTATTTTAAAAAAGACAGTAAAGGTTCAACATTCATTGTTAACCCTACTCCTGATTTAGGAGAATCTCTTATTACAGTTCCAGTGGTTAGTTTAGATGAAGAATTGAATAATTTAGGAGTGCAGAAAGTCAATTTCATCAAAGCAGATGTTGAAGGTTCTGAAATTGAATTAATCAAAGGGTCAGAAAAAACATTACTCAATAACCATGTTAATTTAGCCATTGCCTCTTATCACCAAATAAATGGTGAAAATACTTCTAAAGCTTTGGAAGAAATTCTCAAAAAAATGGGTTATAGTGCTACAACTGAATTTAAGGACCATCTAACAACCTATGCTGCTAAAAAATAGTAATATGCCGAAGTTATATCAGCCATTTATTTATTTTTTGCATTGAATCTTGTAATCTTGCTTTTTTTTTATTGGAATAGGATTACTTGGGGATTGATTATAAATTTAATCCATTATTAAACCTTTTAAAAATCCAACACCATATCCAATATGAATTGCAGGGAATATGAAAATAGTGTAGATGTGTTTCAAACTTTGCTGCCTAATAATGATAGTAAATGCATAGAATAAATCAAGAATTACATAAATGAAAAAGGGTATGGATATTAAAATTATCGTGTCATAGTTAATCTTGTTAAATGAGAATAAGATTAAAGTTACTGCCATTAAGAGTAAATAAAAAAATAGTGCCACTGGGATTAAATGATGTGGGCTTAATGTTTCTTTATACTTTTTTGCAAGCTTGGAACGTCCTTTTCCATAATCAATCATTTGTTTGGAAAATTCTAGGAGATTTTTTCTCCGGTACTGATATACTATGGCTTGAGGATGTTTCAAGAGAATGTAGTCCTTTTTTATGAGTTGGTGGTTGAAATCAGTGTCTTCACACTGGGTCATGTTTTCATCATAGATGATGTGTTCTTCTT
This sequence comes from Methanobacterium sp., assembly GCA_012838205.1. Classification (NCBI taxonomy): domain Archaea; kingdom Methanobacteriati; phylum Methanobacteriota; class Methanobacteria; order Methanobacteriales; family Methanobacteriaceae; genus Methanobacterium; species Methanobacterium sp. Next base: position 6,983 of record DUPR01000039.1, on the reverse strand, counting down.
CCAGGATGGATTTTTTGTACAGTGCAAAGGCAACTGTGTCTACTTTAACAATATTTTCACTAGCAGTAAAAGCGGTGCCAAAGCCTCCGAAGAAGGTTTGTAAAGTGTAAGCAACAGATTTTCCAAAGGATGAATCATCAGGTGGTGAGGAGTAGGTTGAACCAACACCAGCAAGATTATACTTTTCTTGACAGTATAAGAATGTTTTATATAAGATTTTCAGCCAATCTTCATCAACATAGCAATGCCCATCCAGGTAGGCCACATATTCTGCTTTAGAAACATTTAAACCAATGTTCCGCCCAGAACTTATTATTTCAGCGGGGTTTTGGAGGAGTTGGACTCGGTTATCTTTTTTTTGGATTTTTCTTACAATTCCTGGTGTTCGGTCATCGGAACCCCCGTCAACAACTATGATATTAATGTCAAAGATGGATTGATTTTGTAAACTATTAATACATCTTTTAATGTGTTTTTCTTCGTTTTTTACCCCTACAATAATATCTATAAGACTCATAAATCACCATATTTTTAATAGCACACAAAATATAATTTTTTATGGATATGAAAAGATTGTAATTTCTGTTATTTGTTTATAATGATATTTTATTATCATTCTATAACTAGATTTTAATCCTCTTAATAATAGAACACTATTAATCTGGGTTTAAACAATAGTCTAATTATCCAATCATTATATCTGATTATAATTTATTTATTAAAAAAGATGAAGTTACTTTTTAGTTAGGTTTCCATTGGACTATTAAAATACGGAGAATATTTATGATTTACTTTAGAGGTTGTCTTTCACGGGAAAAGTTAAAAGAAATCCCCCAAGCCACCCAGAAATTGTTAGAAATTGCCAATATTAATTACGAAGTCTTGGAAAAAGAAGGATGCTGTGGTTCTGTGCTTCTTCGCACTGGTTTTGTGGAGGATGCCCTAGAAGTTATGCAAGAAACTTATCAAGATGTTAAAGGAGAAAAAATCCTAGTTTCATGTGCTGGATGTTACTTGACATTTAAAGAAGATTACCCTGAACTTTTAGGTAAAAAGGTTGATGTTATCCATACTTCACATTTGTTCTTGGATTTATTAAAAGAAGGGAAGATCAAAGCTTCTTGGAAAACTACTCCAGTGACTTATCATGATCCCTGCCATTTGGGGCGTCATATGGGAGAGTATGAAACTCCGCGTCAAGTTATCCAATCTTATGCAAAAATATTGGAAATGGAAAGTAATCGGGAAAATTCCAGGTGTTGTGGGGCTGGGGGTGGTGTTAGATCTGCATTTCCTGATTTGTCTGGTGAAATTGCCAGGATGAGGTTGGATGATGCAGTGAAGACCGGTTCCAGACAACTGGTGACTTGCTGTCCATTCTGTATTCATAATCTAAAAACTGCCCAGGAAAGTTTTGGGATAATGGATGATCTGCATTATGATGATATTGACATCCTAGATTTATCCCAATTTTTGCTTTTGGATTTAGTAAAGAGGCCGAACCATGAATGACTCATCCCTCAAAATAATGAATAAATCCTTCAATATTTTAGACAAAAGAAGAGCTGCCCTCCTTCAAGATGAACGCACCATCAATTTAAAAGAAAGGGTTAAAAAGATCAGATCAAATGCAGTGGATCACCTATCTGCCTTACTGGAAAAGGCTCAGGATAACCTTCAAAATAATGGGATTGAAGTTATCATGGCCAAAGATGCCAATGAAGCTAGACAAGCAATTTACCAGTTGGTAAAAGATGAGGATACCATAGCAAAATCAAAGTCTAACACTGCTGGAGAAATCAAACTCACCGAATACTTGGAATCAAAGGATGTGAAAGTTCTGGAAACAGATCTTGGTGATCGAATTGTTCAGTTTGATGAAAGCCACCCCACCCATCCAATTGGTCCTGCTTGCCATCTGAACATGGAAAAGATAGCTGAAATAGTCTCCAATAATCTCCAGAAAGATGTTGAAGCAGAACCTAGGGCTATTCTAGATTCTGTTAAAAAGGATATAATAGAAAAAATCTCCAACATAAAAGTAGGCATCACTGGTGCCAATGCAGTGGCTGCAGAAGATGGATCTCTTCTAATGGTTCATAATGAAGGAAACATCAGCCTTATCACCATGATGGACACCCATATCATATTAGCAGGCATAGATAAAATAGTTCCAACACTGGAAGATGCAGTGTCAGTGGTTAAGCTGGAAACCATCTACGCCACAGGAAAAACAGTCCCCGCATACATGAATGTTGTATCCTCCCCATCAAAGACCGCTGATATTGAACAGATATTATTGAAGGATATGTATGGCGCTAAACGGGTGATACTGATACTCCTAGATAACGGAAGAACTAAAACTCTTCAAGAAAGTAAGGAGTGCTTATGGTGCATTGGATGCGGAGCCTGTATTGTAAACTGCCCAGTATACACCACACTTGGACCTGAATTCGGATATCTACGTCACTTAGGTGGTAGAGGTATTGTTTTAAGTCATTACATTGATAATGACAAAGTATGCTTTGACTCGGGCTTGTATAAATGCACTTTATGTGGCCAGTGCACCAATGAATGTCCAGTGGAAATTCCCACCAACAAAATCTTAGAAAATTTACGAGGAAAATCTGTTAAAAAAGGATTATATCCTCAGAAACATTTAAAAATAAAAAACAATATTAAAAAAACTAGATCTCCATTTGAAAAAGAACCTAAAATAAAAAAATAACCAAATCAACCCCTAATGAATAGTTATTATGCTTGAATCATAGGTTTTAAATATTAGTTAGAAGACTTGATTAATAATAAATAGGAGGAATCATATTTGCTTCTTTTGATCAGTCCCATAAACACCCAAGAAGCACGAGAAGCCATCAATGGCGGTGCAGATATAATTGACGTTAAAAATCCTAAAGAAGGATCTCTAGGGGCTAATTTCCCCTGGGTAATTAAAAATATCCGGGAAATAACTCCCAAAAATATGCAAGTCAGTGCAACTTTAGGGGATGTACCGTATAAACCTGGAACAGTATCCCTGGCAGCTGCCGGTGCAGTAGTTTCCGGTGCCGATTACATCAAAGTAGGATTATACGGCACTAAAAACTATTCTGAGGCGTTGGAAGTTATGGAAAATGTAGTTAAAACTGCTAATTTGTATAATTCAGATGCTATAGTAGTAGCATCTGGTTATGCTGATGCACATCGAGTGGGAGCCATTGATCCCATGGAAATTCCAAAAGTAGCAGCAGACAGTGGTTCGGATCTGGCAATGGTAGACACCGCTGTTAAGGATGGTAAAACATTATTTGACTACATGGATCAAGACGCCATTTCCCAGTTTACAGGACAAGCCCATGACTATGGTCTTAAATCAGCACTAGCTGGATCTGTAACCCAAGAACAACTACCTCTCCTGGCAGAGTTAGGATGTGATGTTGCTGGAATCAGGGGAGCAGCATGTATAGGTGGAGATCGTAATTCAGGAAGCATCCATCATGAGGCTGTGGCCCGACTAAAGCAGATGGTGGAAAGCTTTTAATCAAGCCTTAAAAAAATTCCCAATTATAATTTAATTCATTTATCCAAAAATGGTGGAACGGAGGAAAAATGTTATGTTTTCAGATAAATTAAACAAAGCCCCTGAAGGATTCACTTTTGATGATTTTTTACTGCTACCTTCCCAGTCAAACATTGAACCTAAAGATGTGAGCACTAAAAGCAGGGTTTCCAGAAATTACAGTCTCAACATACCAATTATAAGTTCTGCCATGGACACAGTTACTGAATCGGAGATGGCCATTGCACTAGCTCAAGAAGGTGGTTTAGGAGTTATTCACCGTAACATGACCATTAAAGAGCAAGTAGCTGAAGTTGAAAAAGTCAAACGTTCCGAAGATCTCACTATAAGAGACGTTATAACTACTTCTCCTGAAAGCTCCATACATGAGGCTAATATCATTATGGATATGGAAGACGTTAGTGGGCTGCCAGTGGTGGAAAACGGAGTAATGATCGGCATCATCAGTCGGCGTGATATTCAACCAATTATTAACTCTGATGCTCAAAAAAAGGTTCGTGAATTCATGACTGAAGAGGTGGTTACCATCAGTGAATCAACCACTCCTGAAGAAGCATTAGACATAGCCTATGACAATAAGGTGGAAAGATTACCTATTGTTCGAAACAATCGTATAGTGGGCATAGTTACCATAAGAGATATATTAGAACGTAAAAAACATCCCTACGCAGTTCGTGATTCTGATGGACGATTCATTGTAGCAGCAGCTACTGGACCTTTTGATCATGAACGTGCCATAGCCCTGGATAAATCCGGTGTTGATATCATTGCAGTGGATGTGGCTCACGCCCATAAACCTAGTATTATCAAATCTGCTAAGAAAATGAAGGACAACATAGATGCAGATTTAATTGTGGGCAACATCGCAACCAGCCAAGCAGCTGAAGACTTAATATCTGGGGATGTGGATGGCCTTAAAGTTGGAATTGGACCAGGATCTATATGCACAACTAGGATAATCGCTGGTGTAGGAGTACCGCAGTTAACAGCCATATCTGATGTTGCAGATGTGGCAAGAGATCATGGTATTCCAGTGATAGGCGATGGTGGGCTTCGGTACTCTGGAGACATTGCTAAAGCCATCGCAGTAGGGGCAGACTCAGTTATGGTAGGTAGTTTACTTGCTGGAACTTCTGAATCTCCTGGTGACGTGGTTATAATGAACGGCCGGAAATTTAAACAATACCGGGGAATGGGATCATTAGGAGCCATGACTGGTGGTTCTGGAGCAGGCACTGACCGCTACTTCCAAGAAGTTAAAGGACCAATGAAACATGCCAAACTGGTGCCTGAAGGAGTTGAAGGTGTTGTACCCTATAAAGGACCAGTTACTGAAATCATATTCCAGCTTATGGGTGGTCTTAAAGCCTCCATGGGTTACTGTGGTGCTATTAATATTGGAGAAATGTGGGAAAAGGCCCGTTTTGTCCGTATCACCCCTAGTGGAATGACAGAAAGTCACCCGCACGACTTGCTTATAACCAATGAAAGCCCTAATTATCCTACTAGTCGTTTGATGTAATTAAGACTATTTTGGATTTCTTAATTTTATGAGATCATGTGTTATACTATGTGGTGGCAGAAGCCGGCGTATGGGTCAGGATAAGGGATTAATGATTTTGGAAGAAAAACCAGTCTTAATTCATTTGCTGGAAACTATGGATCAACTTGTTGACGAAATCATCCTGGTTTTAAGGGATAAAAAACAAGTCCAACTCTATCAAAATCTCATTGAAAAGTTTATAGTGGATAGGGAAGATGGTTACCCTCCTCTGAAACTGGTAATAGATCTTGAAACGGATCAAGGCCCTCTTTTAGGATTATTAACTGGCCTATCACATATTAAAGCTGAAGGTTGTCTGGTTTTGCCTTGTGACTCCCCATTTGTATCTGATAATTTTATTAAAAAAACATTCCAGATAGTTGAAGATAACCCTCAAAAAAAGGTTATGGCACTGGTCCCTAAATGGTCTGATGGTTCGGTAGAACCTTTACATTCATATTATCTTAAAGAATGCTTACCTTACATTGAAGATGTATTAAATCAAGGATTGAGAGATGTCAAATCACTCCTCAAATATATTGATGTTGATTATGTTAGTGTTGAAATCCTTGATCCTGAAAAAAACAGTTTTCGAAATCTTAACCGTCCAGAAGATCTAAAATATTATTAATTCCCTAAAATAATTATTAGTTATCCTAAAATAAGGATTGATTCTGAAATTTATTATAAATTATTCAAATTGCTACTAATTTTTAAGAAAGAAAACTTAGATAATCCAAGATATGTGATAATGAGAGATTATACAGTTTAATTGTGTTTAAAGAGATTGCCAGGAGTTCTAGGACGTATAGGGAGTAATTCTTTTTTATATTGATATTTTTTCCACTGTTGAGATATCATCTATGGGTGCGATATCCACAGTTCCTGGGTTTCTTCCCATTTCCAGGAAGAATTTGTTCACCCGTTCAATCATATCAATATATTCCCTTTTTTCTATGCGGCACCCGTCGATTATCGCATATTTTGGTAGGTCTCCATTCAATCTTTTAAATTCTAATACCTTATCAACCATTCTTCTATACTGCTCGAGAGTCAAACTCTCCATTGCATCGACCACATTAATTTTATAAGTATGTTGGTGGCCATGCATAAATAGGTTACGGATTATTGCAGTTTAATTTTAAAAAAAAACAATTTTAGGATAAAAATTTTATTTAAAAAAAAAAAATAATTAGAGTTTATCAGCAAAAGCTATCTGCATTGATTATTTAATCATGACTTGTGAATCTGGATCAAATGGATTAGTTCTTACAGCTAAGGAGAATAGATAAGGGTAATGTTCTTCAAGATGTTCCATATACTGCAACCATTCTTGAATGAGCAAACTGTAAACCCGTACTGTGTCTCCATTTAAATGTTGATAGTCAGTTATAGGTAGGTTTGTAATTGTTTCCCTCTTTTCAAGTTCTTCCATCAGATGAAAAACCGCCCAGAGCAAGTCGGTGAATGTTTCGTGTTCCAGTAAATTGGGGTTCTCCAATAATGCCAATAAGAATTTTCTTCTACTAACTAAGAATTTTTTGGTATGTTCTAAAAATTTTATGGATTCTGGGTTTTCACTGTTAATATGTAAAGTATAATCAAATGTTTTAACCTTTTCTTTTGCATTTTGGAAGTTTTTACGCGACCATGAAGTTTTGACCATTAATTCATGGCGTATTTCCACAGTATCGGGGTCGAATTCCACAATAGCACCCATTAATTCTGTTCCCACTTCACTGAAGAATACCCCAATTACCATGTTTAGTTTTTCCATCATCAACTTTTTTTCTCTGTTGCTGATGGCATTTTCAACTAACAACACCACAAATAGCACTTCGATGGGTAAAAAAGCAATATCAG
>DUPR01000038.1 GCA_012838205.1 Methanobacterium sp. | reverse complement strand
AGATATTTTGAAACAAAAAAATTATAAATTTTCAGAAATTGATGGTATTAGATTTGAAACAGATAATTATTGGTTTTTAATTAGAGTTTCTAACACCACCCCTCACTTAACTTTGAGGTTTGAAGCAACAACACAAGAATTATTAGAAAATATAAAAAATCAATGGATAACATTTATAACAACAATAATTAACTCAATTTTGTAAAATTAACCCAAAAACCTTTTTCAAGGTTTTTTATTTGATATAAAACAAAAATACTTAATTATAAGTTATAAAAATAACCTATGTTTGACAGTGAAAGTGAGTAAAACTAAAGAAAATAGGATTTTACTCATTTTATATTTGTTGCACAATACAATATTCCCCCTTCTTCAAGGGGTTCTTCAAAGTGACCAAAATTTGGTATCTTCTAGTATAATTTCATCATAAATCAAAACAACTTTACACTTTTCCCCCCCCCTAAAAAATTGACTTTGAGTTCATGCTGTGATATTCTTTGAATAAGAATACTAGAGAAAGAGGTAACAATTATGATGAATAAAAAAGAAAATTCAGGTTTCACATTAATAGAATTATTAGCTGTTATTGTAATATTAGCAATAGTAGCTATCATAGCAGTACCATCTGTTATTAATGTTATAGAAGATGCAAGAAAAGGATCATTTAAAAATTCAGCATATGGAATAATAAAAGCGGCTGAGTACAATCATGCCCTAAAAACAATTAAAGATAGTAATCCAGGGGAAATAAAATATACATATGAAAATGGGAAAGAATCATCAACTCTAGATGATTATAAATTAGAATATAAAGGTGATAAACCTAAGAATGGAACGATTGTAATAAATGAAGAGGGTCAAGTATCACTAGCACTTCATGATGGTACTTATTGTGTAGAGAAGGGTTATAGTGACAGTGAAGTAACTTTAACAACCAAAACAACTGATGAATGTAAAATTGCTACTGATGCCTTTTTACCATCCTTAGGAGAAGGAATGATCCCGATAAAATGGGATGGTTCAAAATGGATAAAGGCAGATATAAATAGTAAATGGTATGATTACGATGCAAAAGAATGGGCGAATGTAGTGCTTGTAACTGAAGCAACAAGAAACACATATAAAAATGCATCGGCAGGAACTTCAATAACAGAAGCAGATGTATTAGCTTATTTAGTTTGGATACCAAGATATAGATATAAATTATTTAATGTAGGTGCAACAGTAATGTCTGCTCAAACAATTGAAATAGAATTTGAAGATAAGAATACCCCAAAAGCAACGGGTAGTACAAATGGAACTTGGTTAACTCACCCAGCATTCACTTTTGGAAGTGATGAATTAACAGGTTTTTGGGTAGGTAAATTTGAAACAACAGGGAATGCAACTAGACCAACTGTAAAACCAGGTGTTGCATCACTTCGAAGTCAAAGTGTAAGTAATCAATTTGCAACAGCTCAAAAGTTTAATACCCAAGTAACATATGGATTACCATCAACTTATGATGCTCATATGATGAAAAATATGGAATGGGGGGCAGTAACATATTTGAGTCATAGTAAATACGGAAAGAATGCTGAAATCTGGAAAAATCCAAGTAGTGGTAATATAACTGGATGTGCAGGAACAAGTGTATCACCAGGTTCATCAAGTGGATGTTCATATCACTACACAACCAGTAATGGACAACAAGCCAGTACGACAGGTAATGTATATGGAATATATGATATGAGTGGCGGAGCATATGATCGTGTAATGGGAGGAATGTATAATAGTGGAAACACTACTATTATGTTATCTGGTTCAGGGTTTGCTCAAGCCACAATAGATGGAGCAGGAATGGAGAAGTATATAGATAAGTATACATATGGAACAACATATAATGATCAAATAGCTATTAACCGAAGGAAATTAGGAGATGCAACAGGAGAAACCAGAAGATGGTATAGTGATTCCGCGAACTTCGTTTATCCGAGTTACCCTTGGTTCTATCGCGGCGACTACTACGGCGCTGGTGCCGGTGCTGGTGCTTTCAACTTCAGCTACTACAGTGGTGGTAGTAGCATTTACACCGGCTTCCGCCTCGCTGTCTCAGGTGGGAATGTGTCCGCATAGGCACGAAGTGCCTTCCCACGAAGTTACGTCAAAAAAAAGGGTGAGTCCTCAGGGTTACTGGTGGACTTCAACAGGAGCATAATCCCGAAACGGGCACATTATAGCCGTTTCGGGGCGTAAATGTGGATAACTTTTCATAGAGTGTTTATTTTGTGAAAAAAAATTTAAAAATTGGTCATAATTTTATGATAGGGATTAAATTGTAAGCGCGAACTTCGTTAATTCGAGTAACCCTTGGTTCAATCGCGGCGGCAACTACGGCGATGGTACCAATGCTGGTGCTTTCAACTTCAACAACAACAATGGTAATAGTAACACTAACAACGGCTTCCGCCTCGCTGTCTCAGGTGGGTTTGTGTCCGCAGACTATATTGTTTAAACTTAGATGTTTTGCTAAAAACTTATTATTTAAGGATAATATTTAAAAGCATTATGACATAGAAATTTAATTCCTTTTTCAATAAATAATTAATTTATTGGGAAAAACACATAAATGGTAATCCTGTGGTTAGTAGCAAAATGGTGAATATCAAGGATTATGTTAAGGGGTGGTAGATTTTAATCTTGCTACCCTTATTTGTTGTAAGGAGTGTGTTGTTATGAGTAAGTTATATAGTTATTATTTGAAATTAAAAGAAAAGGAGAGTGATGTATTATATTTGTTTAAGAGTGGCATCTTTTATATATTCTTAGACAACGATGCATTATTGGTTAATGAAAAAATTGGTTTGAGACTTTCAAATTTAAATCAAAATGTTTTAAAGTTGGTTTTCCCAAAAACAGTTTAGAAAAATATATGAATTTATTTATGGAAAATGATTTTAAAGTATTAATTGTTGATAAAGATAAAACTATTAATTATGATGAACAATATTTAGAGAATATTAAAGTAATTGATTTTAATGGGGCGATTCTATCATGGAATTCTTGGCTTGCGCATTCTTCTCATTCAAACAGTTATTTATTGCAACAACAATTATATGAACGGATTATTTTTAATGTGTTATTGAAAAGTGCGTAAGTAACATAAAACTTTACCAACTTATCATTTTTAATTGCATTGAAAATAATACCAAAGTGGTGTATCATTATATTATGATGAATATGGTGCATAAAGGTGAATTATGATGGATGAAAAAGTTAAGGCAATTTTATTATT
>DUPR01000037.1 GCA_012838205.1 Methanobacterium sp. | reverse complement strand
CTATCTGGCTTGATTTTAACAGTTACAGGTATCACAGGTTCATAAGTGTAATATGTAACTTTGCGTGGTTTCACATATTTTATTACAGGTAACCAAAATCCAGTATATATACGTTTCCAACCTATCCGGGGTTCATAGTGACCAGGTATACGTAACCAACCAACATCTTGTAGCTTGGCACCCATTTAAAGTAAACATATGGTACGGAGAAACTGAAACTCACCCATCTATAACTTATCTTATAATAACTTGGTATCCAGTAAGTGTGTGCTATTTTTTTCAATACAAACATTGAATTTGTAGTTTCTGAGCTTAACAGAGATAAAAGGTTGCAGAAATTCTTCCAAATCAATGAAGTGCCCAGTGCACTTCAAATTTCAGAATTCATCTCACGATTTAAACCAGAAACGTATGCTAAAATTACAAACAGCACATTAATGCAAACTAAACCAATTAAAAGACGTGAACCCCGAACATTTATTTTGATGCCACTCCTCTGGATTTAGATTACAATACTAAACGTGAACATAGATCTAAAGAATACCTCGAAAACGAAATCTAAAATGGAGCTACGCATCCTCCTACGGATTTCATAGGATTTAAAGCCACCATAGTCAGAGAACACGAATTTGCAATGACTGTTGCTATTTTAATCCACTCTGGAGCGCCGCACGACACCAAAATATTCACAGAAATAATGGAAAACCTCCGCAAAAGGCGAATAATCAGGGAAAGACACCATAATATTTGACAGAAGATATTACAAATACAAAAACTATCAAATCGGAATTTCCAAATACAAAATCGTTCCTTTAATTTTCCCAAAAGAACAATTCAAACTACAAAAACTCAAAGACAAATTAACCTACCCCCTAAAGGTTTTTAAAGATAAAAAGACTGGAATCTAAGCTAAAAAACTATACAAAACATTAACTAAGATATTAATCCAAAAAATACAAAATAGGAAACGATACAATCCCATACATGGAAAAATAGAGGATTTCTTCAAATTATGCAAATCAGGACTAAACTTAAAAAAAATACACAAATATACACCAAAATCAGCTGAAAAATCAACCATATCAATTGTATTTTTAGCAGGACTTATCACAACACTCGGTTACAACTCCAAAACAGCCCTACAAAAGCTTTCAGAAACATGAAAAATCTAAGACCCTAAACAAATAATAAAAATGAAGTAAAAAGAAATTCTCTTGATTTTTTTCGATCATTCCTTTTCTCACAGAGAAATGCAATATTCTCAATTAAGAACCAACTTCTATTCTTGAATAATTTAAGAAATAATGGAAGTTATAATGTAATATATACCAGCTAAAACTAAAAAAACGGGAATAAAAAACCAAAATCTGCAAATTTCTATTTCATATCTTTTTATAACAATTGAAGTCCATAATGCAGAAAATATTATTATTATCCCCCACATTAAATTATTTAAATTGTAATTTCCCATTTTCTGAACCCCATTTTCAGTTTCAATATTAATTAACCTTTTAAATTTAACTGTAGAGAAAAATATCGGCATTATTGATGTTAGCCTATTTGTCTAATTAATACATTATGGTTTACTAGTGACAGTTTTTTTAATAAAAAAATTATTAAAAAATACATTTGTCAAATTAGTCTTTATATTTTACTCATTAGGTAACCACCAAGGTTCAGGATCATTGAAGAACATCGCACTGGACAGCGTCGATGCGAAAGTTCCGATTCCAGTATCTGCTAAAACTGATCCGGTTATACTAACTCCACTTCCTCCAGCAAGATAAGCCGATCCTGCCACATACACACTAAGAATACCGAAAGATAACAAACCAGCACCAACAATAGTCCTAACAAGTTTTGGAGTATTAAGGTGGGAGTTTGGAGGCACCTCCCCAATTGGTTTATCTCGAACTAATCTAGGTGTGTAATAATAAGCTTTATGGCCGGGAATGTATTTCCATATTGGCTTAGTGTACGTCCTACTCACTATGACCTTCTTTAAATAGAATTCTGGATGACCGGGGATAGAAATAATGAGTCCACCCCAACGCAACACTTTTGTAGGAACCCACTTAACCCAAGGTATATAAGTAGTATAACTTTGAGTCACTTTTCTCCAACCAACTAACACATATCTTCCAGGTACCCAATATTCATGTCTGTCTTGTACCCAATGCCAGCTCCCCTTGATGTTCCTCATTCATCATCATTTAGTATTGTGGCGTTAGCTGGTGCCTGTCCATTTATTATTAAAGCAACTCCAATATAAAGTTCGTTAAATTTATTTCGACTCATTTCAATGTTCCCAAGGTTAGGATCGGACAAGTAAACTGTGGTGTTGGTGATGTTGCGAATGAGTTCAAAGTGTTTAGTTCCACTTATATTTAAAACTACCAAATAGTTGGGTTGCAGCTGATCAATCGTTATTAATCTGGTCTCACCCTTATATTAATTTTAATACTTCAAAATTGAAAATTAAGATTTAATATCACAATAAAAAAAAATCACTTATAGTTATAAAAAAATAATACAGAATTTGCTACCAACTAAATGGACAACATCAAAAAATACTATAATTAGTTCTATTGTTTATCTTAAACATGATTTAGGCATGAGTGAAACGAATTTGGCATAATTATTTAAATATTAGTTCATAAATAGTAACATAGATGAAAATCTGAAAAAATAGGATATATTTCATGAAATAACCCTCAATTTATGACAAGAAAATTATCATTTTGTTGAGGTTTTGGGAATTATTTTAAATATAATAAAAAAAGGAGAAAAAAATGATGAATACAGAAATTATCAAGCGTAACCCCCTAATAATTGGTATTTGTATCATATTAGCAATGTATGTCATTGGAGATGTGATTAGTGGTGTGAGTTTCCTATTACCCTCATTTTTATTTGCAGGAATCGTAGTCGGATTCATGGTAAATAATAACATGAAAACTGGAGCTATAAACGGTGCAATATTAGGATTAATCTCCAGCATACTGGTCAATGCAGTCTTAATATCCATGATGTTCCTTCAAGGGTATGGTCATTACTTCACTATGCTTTTCCTATTCTATATTGTCAATATAATAATTCAAATCGTTATAAGCACAGTAGGGGGAGTTTTAGGGTCTTTAATACAAACCGAAAAATTGGAAAATTTGAAGGAACAAGACTCTTCCTAGAATTCCTTTTTTATACCTCACATCATTAGGGAAGGCCCTACAAATTTACAGAATTTATGCATATTTATCAAAAATTTAACATGAAAACTGTAAAAAACAGTAAATAAAAAAGGAATTTCTAACAGCCTATTTGTGAAAATTACGTGAAAAAACCATGAAAAGGTTGATTTACATTAATAGTGTGATAAGCAGTATTATGGGATATTTAAACCAGATAAGCAAGAAATTATATTTGTTCCCGGAAAAAATAAAAATGTATAAATTAAACGAGATGGATATGCATGTCTTTGGTCATAAACACCACCACCCCTGAAGGAATAGTCCTTGCTGCTGACAGCAGACAGAGTTATCGTAATATGAAAGGCATGGCCCGGATAGGTAGTGAAAATGCCATAAAAATATTCGAAATTAACCGAAGGATTGGTGTGGGCATTACCGGACTGGCCTTCCTCCCAGAGGGGAGTGTGCAGAAAAATGTGAGCCAGTACATTGAAGAGTTCCGACGGGATTCCAAAGTTAAAAATATGGAAGTGAAAGACGTTGCACGAAAGTTAAATCACGTCTTCAGCCAAAAATACCAATGGAAGGAACAATTAGAACAAATTAAGTTCAATATTCAGAATGATCTGAAGTCTAAGGGCTGTACAATGTTACAAATGGAAGATGAAGGCCCTTTACTGAAATTCAGTTTTCGAACACCCCAGGGAACTATTGAAAATGGAATCGCCAGACCAGACCCTATAGAACTTTTAGTGGCAGGTTATAATCAAGACGGAACACATAAAGTTTACAGTGTGACCATACCCGGCCCAGTACAGAAGCTCAGGGACGGTAAAAAACCAAACATGGAATACGGGAGTTCATGGATCGGCCAGGGGGATGTTGCTGCCCGGATTGTTTTAGGTTTTGATGGTCGAATTCAAAATATTGAATTTGTGAAAGAAGCAATTCAAAAACGTAACGAACAAGAAATACAAGCCCAGTTAAGGGGGCTGGAATATGCCATCCAATGGGGGACTATGAGCTTACAAGATGCCATTGACTTTGCCACTTTAATGATACAAACCACCAGCGCCATACAACGATTCAGCGATGGTATTAATGCCGACCCGGGTGACATGCCTGGAGTGGGTGGCCCTATAAACGTGGCTGTAATCACACCAGATCATGGATTTGTATGGGTGAAAAAAAAGAAACTACATTTTGAAGATAGTGAAGTTGATTTAGACAACGAACCACGACTTTGATTCAATTATAATAGAATCAAACCTCATTTTAATCTGGATGAAACTTTACCCGTCACAAGAAATAAAACGAAATATACTGTCAATGTCAAACCTTGCCAGTATTTATATTACCTTCTTTTTTTTGAGCAACAGCTTATTCAGTGAATTTAATTTGTAAATGGTTATCTTCCAACCAATTAGGATAAATATAGAATTATTTTTTCTTATTTTCAAATGATTTAATAGCATCATTAACTCCTTTATACAAATTTTCCTCACCAAGTACATGTATAAATCCAGAACGTTCAAATTGAGCTTTTAAACTAGGAAAAACTGTGGTCATGACTAACAATACATCCATATCATCCAATCGATTTTTTAATTCCTTTAACATCTGTATTGATGTGTAATCAATGCTAGTAAATCCTCCGGAATCCAATACTAGCCATTCCACCGGATATTCTGAGGTTTCCACTAAGTTAATTACTTCGTTCATTAGTTTTTCAGCATTGGCATAGTAGAGATCCCTGTTGAATCGATACACGATTAAACCTTTATGAGTATATCTCCCAAAAGTTATTGGAACAAACTGCCATTCTCCCTTCTTATTACGTATTAATATACTGTTATTGGGTTGGTAGGAGTGACTAAGATGTAGTAAGAGAGAAATAATTATAGACACTACAATACCCCATAACACGCCTAATATAACAACTGTGAAGAGTGTTATGAGCGCTAAGACGAATTCAGATGGCACTTCACGATAAATATCTTTTAATCCAGTTATATCTACCATTTCCAAACCTATTAAAAATACTATGCTTGCAAGGGTTGCGGTGGGTAAAAGGGAAAGGGGTTTGGTTAAAAACATAACCACTAGCAACACAATAGCTGCAGTTACCAGGGTAGCTAGTTGGCTACGTGCTCCAGAGTACACTGCAATCTGAGTCTTTGTGGGACTACCATTTACCACAAAACTACCAGTTAAACCAGCCGCTAAATTAGATAATCCTAACCCCAATATGTCTTGATTCTCATCTAACTCATCTGAACACTTGATACTATAAGCCCGAGATGTTGCAGCGCTTTGAGCCAATATCACAATTAAACAAGCACCTACCGCTGTGAAAAATGCATATGAATCTAAAGGAGATAGTGTGGGCATGATTATGCTGGGAAAACCACTAGGAACTGCACCCACCACTGAAACACCGAACTTGGAAAAATCAAAAAGAAAACTGGCAGTAATAGTTCCCACCACCGCAATAAGTGCTCCAGGAATTTTTACATTAATTCGGCGTGATATGAGAATAGAACCAAGCACTATTATGGAAACAATTAAAGTAGCGATGCTAGTTTGGGATAAATGAGATACAAATGATATGATTTTAGGGATGGTGTCTATTCCACTGGTGGTTAAACCGAACATTCCTCCTAATTGGCCAATAGCTATTTGTATGCCAACCCCAGTTAGGAAGCCCACTAGTGCAGTTCGAGAGAGGAAATCTCCTATGAATCCCAATTTAAAAACTCTGGCTATGATTAAAAAAACACCACATAAAATTGCAATCAAATATGCCATTGAAAGATATGATGGGCTTCCTGGATCCGCTACTGTGACCAGCACCCCAAACATTATAGCTGCAGTGGCCGAGTCTGCACCTATAATAAGATGTCGGGAGGAACAGAAAATTGCAAAAACAGCCATTGGAATTAAAATAGTGTATATTCCCGATATTATTGGCATTCCCGCGATCTTTGCATAACCCATTACCTCCGGGATGAATATTGCAGCCATTACAATTCCGGCAATAATTTCAGGCCACAATCTAGACTTTTCAATGGGTAATATGCCTCTGAATAGAACTCCTTTTATTCGTGAAGAAAATTCATTAATCCAGAACCCCCCCAAATATAATGTCTAATTTTGTATACTTTAATTTTCTTTAATAAGTTATAGATCGATTTTTGGTTTTTAACAATATTAGCCTATTCTTGTCAGGAACGTGTTCAGAGTATGAGAATAATTGCAATATCAAATAGATCATCAGGATTAGAGATTGTTGAGAATTTTCGGTCTCATCACCACTATTATTATGATATTTATGCATTAATATTAAATACCTTGATTACATATGGTTTCAACTAGAATAATTATTTAAATCAAAAAAATATTACAGGGAATTACAATGATAGATATAGCTTTAAAAGATATTAAAGCTAAGAAAGGGCGGGCCGCCATGTGTATCGTTGGAGTTATGGTGTGTGTTCTGCTAATAGGCACAGTTAACTTGGTTTTATACGAAATGGAATCTGGCCTTGAAGGGGACTTGGGAACAGTTCATGGAAAATTATACTTCGAAAAAAATGGGACAGGTTTCCCACCCCATGGAAGCATTATTAGCGAAAACTTGGGAAACGAAGTAATGAACCGTAGCGAAGTAAACCCTGATAAAAGTACCAAAGCACTTTTCATGCCTGTACAAACTGATAATTTCTCCCGTTACACCATGATCGTTGGATTATCTCCTGGAAGGGAGGAAACATTTATAGAAAACGTGACAGTGAAGGGTAAAGCTTCTTTGGTAGGTGAAAGTAAAAACTCAGTTATAATAGGAGCGCAAGTAGCTGAAAACTTCAATGCCACTGTAGGTAGTACAATAACCGTGTCAAACAACAAATATAAGGTTATCGGGATTATGAAACCGATGGGCACTGGTTGGCCTCTTACTATAGACAATTCTGTTATAATGCAATTATCCCACGCACAATCTGTCACGGAAATGCCAGGCCTAATATCGACGGTTATAATCGTGCCAAAAGAATCTATAGATGTGGCTGAGATAGATTTACAGAATGCGTATCCAAGTTACTCAATTTATTCCCAGAATGACACCCAAAAAACATTAGATGATAATTTGAGCCAGATAAGGATATTTTTTAATATGATTAGTGTCTTTATATTCGGGATTTCTGTGATCATCATAATGATCGTTATGATGATGTCTGTTAAGGAAAAAACCAAAGAGATAGGAACTATGCGGGCAATTGGAACAAGAAAACGATCAATTCTAGCTTTAATAATCTATGAATCACTAATTTTGAGTTTAATTGGTGGAATTATTGGAATCATCCTCATGCCCCCCACTTACAATATGCTGGGACTATTAATGGGTGCAAGAGATGTGAATTTCCTCAGTTTCTACATTCCCACCCCAATCATCATCCAAGTCTTGGTGATAGTGTTTATCATTGGAACATTCAGTGGATTATTACCTGCATATATAGCAACTCGTATCAGCCCCATAAATGCTTTGAGATATGAATAATGGCATGAAGATGATGTGATTACTATGGAAGAATTAGTCAAAGGAAAAGAACTTTGGAAAACTTATAAATTGGATAGTACTGAAGTTCACGCGCTTCGAGGATTGAATATAAGGGTAGATAAGGGTGAATTTGTGTCCATAATGGGTCCATCTGGTTCAGGAAAATCAACCCTCCTCAACATGATTGGAGGGCTGGACACCCCCACCAGCGGTGAACTCTACATTGGAAGTAAGGAAATTTCTTCTATGAAGGATAAAGAACTAACCAAAATGCGTGCAGAAGATATAGGATTCATATTTCAAACATTCAACCTATTGCCTGCTTTATCCGTAATTGATAATGTGGAATTCCCTATGAGAAACTTAACTAACAAAAATCTGGATAAATCTTCCAGAATTCAAAGAGCTGAAGAATGTGTGGATATTGTGGGCCTCACACCCCGAATGAACTACCTTCCTGCTAAACTTTCCGGTGGAGAAAGACAACGAGTGGCCATTGCCCGAGCCCTGGTTAACAATCCTAAATTCATTTTAGCAGACGAACCAACTGGAAATCTCGACAGTAAAGCTACAAAAAATATTATAAACATTTTACATGAGGTTAATGAACAAGGCACAACAGTAATTATGGTTACTCATGACTTAGAGACCACTAAAGACACTAAAGTGATGAAAATACGTGATGGAGTTATTGAAAGTTAATTCACTTCATTTTTTTTCTTTCCTTTTTTTGAAATCTAAGATTTTATTGGTACAAAAAAAATATATTTCCAATAAGTTCACACCATAGTAACACTGCGAATTGCATATATCTTAAATAATTATGATAGAATTCTACATCTCTTCAAAAAAAATCAAAGGCCCCTTCAATCTGCCCCTTACCATGGAAAGCGGTCAAACAAGCCAGCCCCCATGGAAAAAAGACAATTCACAGTTCCAAGAAATTTTAATAATTGATGGTGCTCCTTGTCTAGTTAATATTGGCAATGAAGACCAAGATCAGGACATTGCTGTGAAAATAATTGCTGAATCTCCTAATAGTATCCCTCAAAAAGCTATAAAAAATAAGGTAATAGAAATATTCAGTCTTAATGATAATTTAGATAAATTATATGATTTTTTAAGTGAAGATCCTAAACTTTCCCCCACTGTTGACCACTGCCGTGGCTTACGGATATTTAAGGCTAAAAACCCCTTTGAATGTGTCATATCCTCAATATCATCAGCTAATTGCTCAATATTACGATGGACACGTTCAATTCAAAATATTAAACAAAAATGGGGGGATTCATACCATTTTAGCTCTGGTAATTTCCACACATTCCCCACCCCAGAAATACTTAGTAATGTGCCAGAACATGATTTAGAAGAGATACAACGATATGAAGGTGAAATTCCAGGAAATTTCATGTTCAAAAACAATTTACAAGCTTGTGGAGTGGGTTATAGAGCCAAATACATTATTAATACCGCAAAAATGGTGCAAACTGACATTAATTTGAAAAAACTGGCAAAAATGAAATATGAAAAAGCCTTCGAAACAGTATTGGAACTCCCGGGTGTGGGCCCAAAAGTAGCTGACTGCATACTTCTCTATGGATTTGGTATGAAACAAGCATTTCCAGCAGATGTATGGATTAAACGCATTATAGAATTTTTATACTTTTCTAAAAATGATTTAAAACCGCAAAAAGTTAGAGAATTTGGAATGGAAAATTATGGTGATTGGGCAGGTTATGTTCAACTCTATCTCTTCCATTACGCTAGGACATCCGGTCTTTTGGAATCTTTACGCGGTAAATAATTGATTCCCATTTTTTTGCATTTGAAAATAGTGGAATCCAATCATAGAATCGTCAAAACGAAACTGGCAATATAATTTATGTAGAATAATGTGCCCGGATGAATTTATAGTAAATTAGAATTGCCAATATATGAGCTAAATCATAAAAGGTGGACTGAAACCTAAATTAATTGTTCATATGATTTATCCCCCAAATAGTGGGAGTGCTTCAATAAGGCTCACTATCTTGACTTAATACTTTCTGTTTTCTTGATGAATGAAAAAAAGAAAAATTTTTTTCTTATCGAATGAAATCAGCAGGTAATCCTTGTTCTAAACACTTTTCTAGGGTTTTTTTAAGTTTTCTCTGGTTTGGTGGCCAGGCCATATACAATAATCCTTTCAATTTCAACAAAGCTGATGGTTTTGGTGGTTCCATTAACTTCCGCATTTGGGAAGTATCTGGAATGCCTGCTAAGTGAAATAGGTTTGGAATGGCGTCAGCATAATAAACTGACTCAGCAAAACCTTTACCCAGATATTTACCATCAGGATTTCTAAGAAAAACCCCTCCTTCTGAGTATTGAACACCACTTGCATTGAAACCAGTTTGTCCGCTATCAACAATTGGAGTCATGGTAAAGTGACGCAAATCCTCGGGACCAGTGTCTTGGAACTTGAATTCCCAATGATCAGGGTACCATGTGTTAGTAACGAAATAATGTTCAGGAAGGGAAGATTTAACACTTTTAATCCATTTATCAACGGTTAATGTACCATGGATATCCGAAATATCCAAGTTAGCGTCAATAAACTGTCCTTTAACCGCCATTGTCATGTTTTCAGGTGGTTCCGAGCTAGTTGACTGATAATATCCCCTATTCTCATGAGTATGGGGCGCATACAAGGTCATTTCACGATCCCCTTCAAAATGGGCCATGAACCAATCCCATCCCCGGGGAGGGGATGTTTTAGTTAGGACATTAGCTGCCCGGACAACTTTGCACCTGCTGTTACCCAGTGGTTCTATTCCGTTACCCCACTGGTGGTCAAACCAGAACTTTCCCTGAGTGAGTAATATTTCCTCTCCATCCAATTTTAACAGGCTGCCTGGCTCAAGAGAAAGATTTGTAGCCGAATAATAAAGTGTTCCCATCCCACAGCAACATGGGAGACATCCTTTATTACCTTGTAGGAGAAAATCTTTGTTAGAAGTGAATCCCAGATCTACTTCTATTTCCACATCCTCTTCTCCCCCCTGATTCACACCCCAAGCTTGTACTCTAAGAGGGAAGAGTTCTTCTTCTTTTTCAGACATTATCCGGTTATTTCCTGCTACATATTGAAAAGGGTTGTTAGAAAAATTTAATAATCCTGTGGTTCCTGCGATGGCAAATGGTCGGCATTGGAGGTGTTCGTCTCCAGATCTGGATACAGCTAGTTGCATTTCAAATATTTGATTATCCCAATCTGTTAAACCAAAACTGTGGGCCAATTCAGGTGGGAGGAGGGAGTAACGATAAAATGAAACTAAAATTCCATATTCTCTTCTTCTGGTGTCACGACAATTCCCCACAAAAAAGTGCCAACCCACTTGATATCCTAGTTGCGGGGCGAAATCTCGGGGAAATTCTATGTTCGATTCTTCCGGAATATTTTGATAGTCACGGCTGCTGTCCAAGCCTAATAAGTGGCTTAAAGCATAAGCTTGAATTGATGTTAGTGAATCACAGTGTTCTAAAAGCTTTTTATATCTTTTATTATAGCTGGGGGTGAAAGAATCAGGATTATCCAGAAGATCCTGAATACGGCTGCGCATCCTCTGTCCAAAAGCTTCTGGACTATTTTTTTGGCTTAAGATGCGATTTTTAATATTTGAAGGTATTTTATTAGCTTTAAACTCTTTCATCCAAAGGGCTAGGGCAATATTTTCTTTGGTAAACTCATCCAATTCATTGAGCGCATTTTTAGCCATTTAACCGTCTCCCATTAATAATTGTAATGATTGTTAACAGGTTATTTTTCCTGATTTTATTTAATTTTACATTTTAATAATGCTAAAGAATTTCGAATAAAAATCAATTCAGTTATATTCTGTGATTCATTTAATACTTAGATAGGAAATTAAGATGAAAAACATCATATAAAAAAAAATTAGATGATCAAGTGAAATAGTGATTTTATGGGAGAGCTTCAAAATCGCCTATTCAAATTTCAGAAAGAGAGTAGAACCGCGTATGAGGATATAAAGAAAATTTTGAATGATAAATACTGTTGGAAGTGTCCTATGCGTAGTACCAGGACCCAATCACAGTGTCGGGAGATTCACTCTGGTAGAGTGTTGCAAGAATCATTCGATGAAGGAATCATGAACCATTTACTTGAAACTGATATTGATCAAATTGAAGTAGAAGCTTTAATTACTCGAATGTTAAAAAAAAAGATCAAAAGGGCTGGTGGAAATCAAAAAGCAACAACCATAATGATGAAGGTAGACGCTGAACAAAACATGGATTTAGCATCAGATAACTGGTTAAAGATTAAAATAAATCCTCGACGTGTGAAGATAGGTGACAAAATTTTAGTATCCGACGAAGTAATGGATCATCTTTTGTTAGGTTCGTACGCATTGGTTGCTGGTTTCCCATTTCATGTAGCTTGTGTGAAAAGAATTTTCCATAAAGGAAATTTTTGGTATGTTGAAGTGGAAAATGGGGAAATTTTATCCCTTGAATCAGTTTTTGGTGTGCTGATTGGAGAATGTGAGGATGATTATATGTCTATTGAAGAAGAAATTGATATTTTCTCCCTGAAAATAATGGATATGCTCCCGGATAGTGATCTTAAAGAAGTTTCGGATCTTTTTTTTGAGAAAACCAAAAACATCCTAAAAAGTGAAATTTGTTATATAGCATTTATAGATCCTGAAAATAAGGATAGTGTGGGCGTGTCTTTCTCTCATTTAACAGAATCCTGTCAAATGTATGAAGAAATTGGTGAAGCACGCTTCAAAGTCTTGAATGATGGTAGTTATGGCGGTCTTTTAGGTTACTCCCTAGACACTGGCAAATCATTTTTTGTCCATGATATAAGCAATCATCCTGCTGCACATGGACTTCCCCCTGGCCACGCCCCTGTTAACCAGTTTTTATCCGTTCCGGTGAAATGGAAAGATGAAATTCTTGGACAAATTGTAGTTGGAAATCCGGAAGAGGATTATAATCAAGACCATGTAAAAATTGCAGAAAATATAGCTTCAATCTATGCTTTGGTACTAAAAATACTTCTTTAAGTAAAGTAAAAACAGCTTTCCCTGTTTAAGAATAAATAAAAAAAAGTGTAAAAAAATATTATTTTTTTTATTCATCAGTGACTGTGACTTTATTCATCACGTCTCCTGGTTTAATAGAGTTGACTACTTCCATTCCTTTAACGACTTTGCCAAATACGGTGTGAACACCATCCAAGTGCGGTTGTGGGCTGTGGGTGATGAAAAATTGACTGCCACCAGTATCCTTTCCAGCATGAGCCATGGAAAGTGCTCCGGTACCGTGTTTATGAGGGTTTATTTCACATTTAATAGTGTAACCAGGTCCTCCCGTTCCATTGCCCTTTGGACATCCGCCCTGAATTACAAAATCAGGGATAACTCTATGAAACGTCAATCCATCGTAAAAACCTTTGTTAGCCAGTTTTTCAAAGTTAGCAACAGTATTAGGTGCTTCTTTTTCGAATAATGTGAGTTCGATATTTCCTTTATCTGTTTCAATTACTGCTTTTTTCATAATCAATTCACCAGAAGATAAGTTCAATTTCTTTATTTATAAATTTTTGACAAGTGATAATAATTAAATCAGGTTTTCGTTTTTGATAGTTGATTGAGGAAAGTGGATGAAATACGAACTATAAGTTTTTAGATGGCCTCATGACCCACTAACATGAACGAAACAAATATTCCAAGTATTCCTGCTATAAACCATGCGACACCAGCTAAAAAATCACCAGAGTATAATGTTACTCCCCCAATTCCCAATAAAATAATGGCACATATCAAAATTATGATTTTTCTCAATTTTACAGCCCTAATAGGAATCCCCATTTGTGTGGAGATTGATAGAAACAATATTGCTAAAATAAACCAAGTAACGCCTTGGGATATTTCTCCAATATACAACGTGTAAAGACCTAAAATAAGCAAAAAAGCTGAACCAACATATATAATTAGTTTATGATTGTTCATTAAATCTAAACCTCCCAAACACTATTAACTGCACCATTAAAATGCTATTCTGATTAAATTGTTAATTATATTAATCTATAACATATACTTATTCATCCTTTATTTATGTTTCTCCAGGAAAAATGTGTGGCATATGGGAGATTAAATCTTTATAACCATGACTCATTATACTGTTTATAATAATCGTTTCATAGTGGAACTCCCTAAAAATTTAAAAATATTCTTGTTAAAAAATGGATTTATTAACTATTATGCAGTGGTAAAATGAACACAGAAAAGATTATGGCTTTAGATAAAGACTACGTTATGCAAACCTACGGTCGACAACCTTTAGCCCTTGAAAAAGGGAAAGGGGCTGTTGTTTGGGATGTTGAAGGTATTCCATATATTGACTGTGTGGCGGGTATTGCTGTGAATAATGTGGGTCACGCACATCCCCGTGTAGCAGAAGCTATCAGTAAACAAGCACATAAACTGATCCACACGTCAAACATTTACTACATAGAGGAACAAGTGCGCCTGGCAAAACAATTGGTTGAAATCTCACCACATCAAAAAGCCTTCTTCTGCAATAGTGGAGCAGAAGCCAATGAGGGAGCAATTAAACTGGCGCGAAAATTCACTGGCAAAGGAGATATTATTGCTATGGAAAACAGTTTCCATGGTCGAACCATCACCACCATCACTGCTACCGGCCAGCACAAATATAAAAAGGGATTCGGCCCCCTCCCACCTGGATTTAGCCATGTTCCCTATGGTGACCTTGAAGTTGTAGAGGATGCTATAACTGAAAAAACAGCCGCAGTGCTTGTGGAACCTGTGCAAGGTGAAGGAGGCATAATATTACCTCCACAAGGTTATTTAGATGGACTGAAAAAAATATGTCATGAAAATGATGTTTTACTGATTTTTGATGAGGTTCAAACTGGTTTCGGCCGAACTGGTGAGATGTTCGCATCCCAAAAATATAAAGTCACTCCGGACATTACAACCCTAGCCAAGGCAATAGCCGGGGGTTTCCCTATGGGCGCTATCCTAGCCAGTGAAGAAGTTGGAAACGCTTTTGAACCTGGAGACCACGCTGCAACATTTGGAGGTGGCCCTTTAGCGTGTGCTGCTGGTTTAGCCTCTATAGAAACTATAAAAGAAGAGGGACTGGTGGTTAAGTCCCGTGAAAACGGAACTTACTTTAAAAATGAGTTAAAGGAACTCTTCCAAGAGCACGGCCGAGTTGAAGATGTGCGGGGTGTTGGCTTGATGTTAGGTATAGAAATGGATATGCCATGCGCCCAACTGGTTGATGCCATGCGCCATCAAGGGGTATTGGTTAACTGCACGGCTGAAAAAGTTTTAAGGTTTGTTCCCCCATTAGTTATTACCAGAGAACAGATCGACAATGTAACAAATCATTTAGATGAAGTTATTGGCCGTTATACTGATTAATTGGGTATGGCCCACTTTCATTCTATTTTATTCGAAGCGTATTTACTATTGGATCACTTATTTTGAAATCGTGATTTTATTTTTATCGGAATAGTTATATGGGAGTAAAAGGATATATTTGATGTTTACTTCTTTTCGGAGGATTTTGATGAACCTACAATTTAATACCAATGAAAAAGGCAACCTTGAAATTGGTGGTGTTGACGCCCTTGAGCTTGCTCAAGAATATGGAACGCCACTTTATGTTTTAGATGAGATGAGGATACGCGATAATTATCAAAGAGTGGAACAAGCTTTTAGTTCTGAATATTCGGACTTCAAAATATTCTATGCAGCCAAAGCAAACACTAACTTGGCAGTGATGAGGATCTTGGAACAAGAAGGAAGTGGAATTGATGCTGTTTCCCCTGGAGAAATTTACACCGCACTTTTAGCTGGTTTTGAACCGGAACGAATCCTTTTCACAGGAAACAATGTAACAAGTGAGGAACTCCAGTTTGCCCTAGATTCGGGTGTTCGCATTAATTTGGACTCTGTATCTATGTTAGAACGCCTGGCTGGACTTGATAATGCAGAGGGAACCAAAATATCTTTCAGAGTCAACCCAATGGTAGGTGCCGGGCACCATGACCACTGCATTACTGGTGGTGAACTTTCTAAATTTGGAGTTATGGAACAAGAAGCAGTGGACGTGTATAAAAAAGCTAAATCATTGGGTTTTGAGCCTGTGGGAATTCATACCCATATCGGGTCCGGAATATTAGATCCTGAACCGTTTAAACTTGCAGTTAAAGTTCTTATGGACATCGCTGGTCGAGTACACCAAGAGGCAGGAGTTGAATTTGAATTCATAGATTTCGGAGGAGGTCTCGGAATACCTTACACCCCTGAAGAACCGGTTCTAAACATTAAACAGTTTGCGAGTGAAATCGTAGCATTATACAAAGATAAATTATCAGAATATGGTATTGATAGCCCCACCATGTGTATAGAACCAGGACGCTACATTGTCGGGGATGCAGGATACCTATTAACTCGTGTTAACACTGTTAAACAAAGCTATAGGAAATTTATTGGGGTTGACGCCGGGTTCAATACCCTTTTACGTCCAACTATGTATGATTCATACCACCACATTCTGGTAGTTGATAAACCAACAGCCCAACCATCCCAAAATGTTGATGTTGCCGGCAATATCTGTGAATCTGGTGACCTCTTCGCTAGAAACAGACCCCTTCCTAATATCATCGAAGGCGATGTTCTATCCATAATGAATGCCGGAGCATATTCTTTCAGTATGAGCAGCCAATACAATTCACGGCCACTCCCTGCTGAAGTGATTGTGCAGGAAGGGAAAGTGGATGTTATAAGGGAGAGGGAAACTTATGCTGATCTATTATCGAAACAGAACTTGCCTTTGAGGTTTTTCAAATGAATGAAAAAATAATTCTACTATTCCATAAGATGCATGGTCTAGGTAATGATTACGTGGTTATCAATGAATTTGAAGAAGAACTGATCCCTGAAGATAAGAAATCAGAAATTTCGCGGACATTATGCTTAAGAGGATTTTCTATTGGCGCTGATGGAGTAATATTCGTCTCAAAATCTGATATTGCCGATGTTAAATTTAGAATATTTAACAGTGATGGTAGTGAAGCAGAGATGTGTGGAAACGGAATCCGTTGCTTCGGTAAATATGTTTTTGAAAACGATGTGCTCAGAGAAAAGAAAATGAGTGTAGAAACCCTGGGCGGTATCAAAAACTTGGTATTGACAGTTGAAAGAAATTCTGTTAAAACAATTAGGGTTGATATGGGAACAGCGACCTTTAAAACCCGGGACATTCCAATGATTAGTGATAAAGATGAATTCGTTGATCAAAAAATAAAAGTCGATGATCAAGTGATTAAACTTACTGCAGTCAACGTTGGAAATCCTCATGCCGTGATATTCTGCAAAAATCTAGATAAATTATCCTTGGAAGAGTTGGGGCCCTTACTCGAAAACCACGAAGCATTCCCAGAACGAACTAATGTGCATTTTGTTGATGTGAAAAGCCCTGATAAAGTGGATATGATCACTTGGGAAAGGGGTGCTGGTTTTACCATGGCTTGTGGGACAGGAGCAACGAGTGTAGTCATTAGTGGTTATCGTCTGGGAGTTTTAGATAAAAACGTGCAAGTACACCTCCCTGGAGGAGAACTTCAGATAACTGTCTATGAGAAGGATGATAAATTGGGTGCCTTCATGGAAGGTGATGCTGTCTCTGTTTTTGAAGGAATAATGGAACTTGAATTTTAAAATTGGTCACAACATTTTTTTTGGGAAACGGAACGATCTTAGAGGAGTATGGGAAACTGGCAGCAAGACATAAAAAAGGCATTAAAAAATCAACCCCCATTGGCCTTTTTAGTGGGACACGATTTATGAGATAATATGAAATAACACCAAAACAAAAAAATAGATTATACTAAGCTAGTTTCAAACAGGATGAATTGATCTGTTTAGGATTTTAATTCATCCAAAACTTCTTTTAATATGATTGCATTATTTTGTTCTATGTTCCCACTTGTATAAACCAGTGTAACAGTCTCTTTCTCTTTTTCTAATTCTAATATCTGATTTAAAAACTCAACTTTGTCCATAAGTTCTTCCCTATACTTATTTGCAAATTCATCCCACTTTTTAGAATTTTGAGACCACCATCGAAGTAGATCATGGCTAGGGGCGATGTCTTTCAACCATACATCCATCCTTAACCTTTGTTTAGACACTCCCCTCGGCCATACACGACCTACCATAATCCTGCAACCATCCTTTTGGGCAGGAGATTGGGAGGCTCTTTTTATACGAATCATTATATCACTAATATTAATTTGTCTGACTTGGTACATTAGCTTTTGGAATATTTGAATAAAAAATCAAATTCATCTAAAAATCCATTTCGTCATAGCATGTACCTATAGATTTGGTAAAAAAATCGATCTGTGGATGCGACCAATAAATGCATTCAATGGAAAATTACACTATTCAACTAATATAAAAAAAATTACTTAAAGTGTCAATTATTTAGTTAGAAAAACACATTCACGTCTTAATTTGAGAAGCTCTTTTTTATTATCTTGAAGGTCTTCCACTTTTTTCAGTAGTTTAGGTAATTTAGTCTGTATGCATTCTACTGTATCATCCTGATGGATCCAAGTGCATCCTTCACAACTCCAAACTTGCTTATCTTTGATCCAATGCCCACCGGTTGATGGATCCCCACAAGGATAGAATGGACAATAACAAAATGTGCAGTTTTGAGGGTGACTATGGCAGGGATAGTACTCACAAGCCATGTTAGATCCTTCAACTCCTTCGCCAGCAAGATATTTATCATAAAATTCACAAGCCAAAGGATGTGTGGAGTGTTGGAGAACATAACCCCTTGGAGTTATCATTTTACCATCATCCATATAGGTGAAGGTGTTGCCAACAATGATAGTGGTGTTCATATCCACATCTTCCTCTTCAAGGCAGTTAAGAGAAACTATACTGACAGAAGAAGAATCATCCCTAGTTTTTACTATTCCAACTAATGTTTCAGGGCGTCTAACTTCTAGAAGAATTTTTAATGCCTCTTTAAATGGTTTTGTCCTTCGTTTGCTACGCGGGTTGTAGAAAGCTATAATGAAATCTGCCTCAGCTGCTGCACGAATTTTCCTCTTGATCTCCGTAAGAGGTGTGAGTAGGTCACTAAGACTTATAACTGCAAAATCATGTAGTGGCGCGCCTAATAGTGCAGCTGAATAATTAACCGCTGAAACTCCAGGGATAACTTCTATTTCCAGTCCAGAATACTTTCCCATGACTTGATGAAGTACATTGGCCATTCCATATATTCCAGGATCGCCACTGCTGATCAAAACAACTTTACAACCTTTTTTATAATAATCAATGGCCAGTTCCGCTCTGTTAACTTCCTGTCCCATTCCCAGTGAAATGACCTTTTTACCTTCCAACAGATCTTTAATTTGCCTAATGTAGCCACCATACCCAATAACTACATCAGCCTCTTGAAGAGTTTGACTAGCCATGATAGTCATGTCTTCCCTTCGCGGTCCTATACCCACTATCCTTATCATTAGTTCACCAAATAAGTTAATAAAAAAAAGATTAATTATCGATTGTACAATATTCTAGTAGAAGTAATCACAATGGAACCCACTTTAATCTTCACTCCATCAATTTTTGGAACTGCTACAGCTGTTGCAGTAATACTATAAGTTTCATTAGATTTGATCACAATAGTGCTTACATTGGTAGTTCCACCACTTTTATCATCCCTATATCCCATAGCAGTGATATTTACCGTTATATTAGCGTCATTGGTGTTCTGATATGTTTGGGCTGTGAGTGTCTCTAGGTTAATGCCATCAACACCAGTTTTAGCCTTCAAGGCTTCTACCACCTCATTTTTATTTAAAATCTTCACATTATTAGGAGTAGCAATCTTTGGCGTGCCTAAATTAAACAAGGAACTAATACCATTGATTTGCATTTCAATTAAATCAGTAGGATTAGGGGGTTGTTGGGTTACTATGGTGTAAGATGCAAATAAACCCGCCTCAAAGAATACGGCAAAGAAAACTAGGAATAATATTATTTTAACTGCTTTGGACAATATATCACCTTATACTTTTCAGATAAATTAAATTGTAATTGGGTAAGATTCAAACAACTATTAACAAGGAATTGGATGTGTCACTTAAGTTTTATTTTCAATACTTAAAGACGTCCAAGTTAATGAAACATATCTCAAAGAAAGATTGTAGATTAATACATTAATATTTTAACTATTACCAAAAGTGTTTTTAATCATAAAAAAAACTTATCCCCAGATCAGGTTGTAAGAATTCTATTATTACACTACAATAGTTTTAAAATAATATAAGTTTTGTGAAAACAAAACCCAAATGTTAAGAGATTATTAGAATAGGAAATAGTGTAATTAAATGAATATAATTCTAAATTAGGCGATGTTTGATGTTTGGGATGACCAAAAAACAATTCTTAAAAAAAAGTAAAAAAACCTTGAAAGAGATTGGAATAGAATTACTTATAATTAGGGAAATTCCCACTCAAGAAAAATATAATAGCGTAGATTTGGAGAAAACCTATCTGAAAATGGAAAAAATTAGAAAAAACTTAGAAAACATTTTTTTCAAATATGAAAAGTTAAATCCTCCATCAAAATGCAAAAACCTTCAAATTAATCTTTTAAAAACAATTATTATTCTACAAGAAGCTGTTGTTGCTATTATTGAACACTTGAATCTTCTTAAAGATGGTTCAAACGAACAATCCAAGGAAAAATTAATAAAATCCAAGGAAAAATTGGACAAATTTCGAGAAAATTATGGTAATTTAAGTCGGGAAGTGGATTTATACCTCAAGTAGAGGAAAAAATGATTCAAATAAAGATGTATAAATAATGATAATAAAAAATAAAGTAGATAAATTGATAGAAAAAAAATAGAGTCTAACACTTGTGAACTAATAAAGTAATTCAATAAAGGAAATTATACAATTCCTTCATAATTTATTAGGAGCCCAAATGACTGAAAATATCATATCAAAATTCACAGATGCAGACATACTAATTGATGAAGAGGCGTATCTTAAAATTAAAAATTATGATGATTCCTCTAACCTAGTAGAATCACTAATTAACCATATCACAATATCATCCCCAGAAATGGTAGTTCTAACCGGTGCATTGGTAGAAAACTATTTGAATAGAACACCTTCCCCGAAAAGTTATGATCAAATGGCTCAGAGCCATTTGCTGCCCAAAGAATTTAACTTTGAAATTCTTAAAGACACCAGCCGCAAATCCTACACCAATGGAGAAATTAAAGACCTTTCAAGTTATTTCCAAAATCGTTACCATAAACTTAAAGAGATGTTAACCAATAAAAGCGAGCTTAAAGATGTTACTTCAGTTAAAATAGCCACTAGTCTTGATGATGTGGTTAAAATTGTAGGTATGGTTAATGACATACGTAACACTAAAAACAATCACAAATTAATCGAATTAGAAGATGAAACAGGGGATGCTACAGTATTAATTCACAATGAAAACCATGAAGTCTTTGAACAAGCTGAAAGAATTGTTAAAGATGAAGTAGTGGGAGTTGTTGGGAGTAGAAAAGGCAGTCTAATTATGGCCAGCGAAATTATAAATCCAGGGGTGCCAAGAATCGATGAAAAAAGTATGAATTTTGGAACAGTATTTCTTAGTGACATCCACATCGGCAGTTCCACATTCCTTGATTCCGCATTTCAACGGTTTATAAAATGGATAAATGGCGATTTTGGAGATGAGGAGCAGCGTGAAATCGCCAACAATGTAAAATATGTCGTAGTAGCCGGAGACATTGTGGATGGCATTGGAGTTTATCCCAGTCAAGATAAAGAACTAACCATAAAAGACATTCACCAACAGTATGAAGAAGCAGCACGACTTTTTGGAGATATAAATGATGTGAAAATTATAATAGCTCCTGGAAACCACGATGCAAGTCGTCTTGCCGAACCTCAACCCGCTATACCTGAAGATTATGCGAAAAACCTTCATGATTTGAAAACTACTGAATTTGTTAGTAATCCTGCTCTGGTTAGTTTAGATGGTATTAAAGTACTCGTATATCACGGTCGGAGCTTTGATGATATGGCCATGACTGTTAAAGGCATGAGTCACCAACAATCAGAATTAATTATGAAGGAACTTTTGGAAAAAAGACATTTAGCACCTATATATGGTGAACGAACTCCACTAGCATCGGAAATTGAGGACCATTTAGTAATTGATGATATACCTGATGTTTTTCATACTGGACATGTGCACATTAATAGTTACAAAAAATATAAGGGCATACATCTCATAAATAGTGGAACTTTCCAGTCTCAGACAGAGTTTCAAAAAATCTATAATATAGTTCCTACCTGCGCACAAGTCCCTGTTATAAACAATGGTAGCTTGAAAATGTTAGACTTCAATTAATTAGGATTAACTAATAAAAACATTTCATTTAAGAAACTTTTTCAGATTACAAATAATATATAGAGTGGTTCTTGCCAAGTTAAAAAAAAATGAATATAAATAATAATATTTGGTGTTAAATTTGGAAATAATTCTTTTTCAGGTGATAATTACATGAATCAACCATTAATTACGAAAATTTGTGAAACTGGTCGTCATATTTACAATAAAGGCCTTGTTCCTGGAAAATCAGGGAATATTAGTGCTCGTTCTAATGATACCGTAATCATAACATCAAGTAATGTGTCACTTGGTCATTTGAAAGCAGAAGAAATATCGATCGTTGATATTAACGGGAAAATTATTGCTGGTGGTAAAAAACCGTCATCAGAATTACAACTCCACTTAGATGTGTACCGAAAAAGAGATGATGTTAAAGGAATCGTGCACACCCATTCACCATATGTTACTGGATTCGCAATGGCCAATGAACGAATAGAACGACTTGAAGGTTTTGGTAAGACGCACCCCCCATTCTTAAAAATGGTTGAATACGCCCCACCAGGAAGTGCCGAACTAGCTAATTTAGTAGGAAGTGGATTGATAGATGAAGATGTGGTAATCCTAAAAAATCATGGTCTTGTAGCAACTGGAGAAAATTTATTAGAAGCTACACTCTTAGCAGAATTTGTTGAAGAAACAGCAAAAACACAATTCATATCACGAGTTTTAGGAAACATGAAAGATTTACAACACTGAAACTTGTGGATATCAGCAATTAGCTGTTTTTAGAATTAAAACATAAATAGATAATTATATGATTTTTAAATCATTTAAAAAAAAACACGAAAATTTTTAGAAAAAAAATATTAAAAATTCAAAAAAAAATCTTTTACAAAAATTTTACTCGCGTACTGATTCTAATTCACTTAAAACATTCCAAATAAGTGTTCTAG
Source organism: Methanobacterium sp. (assembly GCA_012838205.1). Classification (NCBI taxonomy): domain Archaea; kingdom Methanobacteriati; phylum Methanobacteriota; class Methanobacteria; order Methanobacteriales; family Methanobacteriaceae; genus Methanobacterium; species Methanobacterium sp. The sequence goes on along the minus strand of DUPR01000037.1, from coordinate 32 downwards.
CATGAATTGGTATGTTAGGATCGTTACTTATT
>DUPR01000036.1 GCA_012838205.1 Methanobacterium sp. | reverse complement strand
TCAAATTATGTGCAATTGAATAAAGTAAAAACTATTAACCCAATATATTAAGATAAGATATTAATATAACCCTAATTATACTACTAATAAAGAATAGAGGTTGAATCATACGTGTAATCATAATTGGTGTTTAGAATGAGAATCTTAGCAGAACAATGTGGTTATTGCGGGGCATGTGTAGCGGTGTGTCCCCAAAATATTCTGGAACTATCTGATATGAAAGTCACGGTCCATGATGGGTGTGAAAAATGTGATTTCTGCCTGGTAGTTTGCCCTTTAGGGGCGATAAGGAGTTAATAAATGAAATATGATGTTGTAGTTGTAGGGGGGCGTATTGGAGGATCAAGTGCATCTTTATTTGCCTCAAAAAATGGTGCAGATGTTTTGATGATTGAAAAAAATCAAGAAATAGGAACTCCAGTACAGTGTGCTGAGGCAACAAGCTCCAGAACATTCCAAACACTGGAGATTAAACCTTCACCCAATTATATTCGTTCTGAGATAAAGGGTGCGGATATTTACGCTCCTGATGGTACTTGTGGTCATTTAGAAGGTGGATATGCAGAAGGTTTTATTTTAGAAAGAAAAATATTTGATAAAGAATTAGCAATACAAGCAGCTAATTTTGGTGCAGAAATAATGGTTAAAACTAAGGTAAAAAACCTTATAAAAAAAGAAAATAAGGTTTGTGGAGTGATTGCCAAACACATGGGTAATACTATAAAAATCAAAGCAGATCTGGTCATTGTTGCAGATGGAGTAGAATCCCAAGTAGCGCAGATGGCGGGGTTGAACACCAAACAAACTCCAAATACTCTGTGTTCATGTGCACAGTATGAAATGGTGGGTTTGAAGACAGACCCTCATTATTTAAAATTTTATTTTGGCCAACAAATAGCTCCCAAAGGTTATGCTTGGATATTCCCCAAGGGTGAAAATGTGGCCAATGTGGGAGTGGGGATTAGGAGTAACACAAAAACTGCATATCATTTTCTGAAAAAATTCGCATCCTCCTTGGATGCCACTCCAGTTGAACTAAATATTGGAGGAGTTCCAGTTTCAGGGCCTGTTGAAAAAACATACACCAATGGCCTCATGGTAGTAGGAGATGCTGCTGGACAAGTAGAACCTTTTACTGGTGGAGGCATCCACATTACGGCCCATTGTGGTAGAATTGCTGGTGAAGTAGCTGCTAAAGCTATTGAAGAGGAAAATTATTCGGATAATTTTTTGAAAAAATATGAAAAACGCTGGAGAAATGAAATAGGAAAAGATCTTAAAGATTCATTGAAATATCGTAAAATATTAGACCAACTAAGCGATGAAGAAATTAATATGTTAGCTAAATTTCTTAAAACACAAGACTTAAAATCAATATCAAAGATGTCCATGTTGGGTTTTATAAAAGAATACCCTCAATTTTTAAAACTCTTAAAGGAGATATTATAGTCAATTAAAGGCATAATTATAAACTACACCATACAAGATATTATATAGGACTGTCTTAAATTTCCGGAGAGTATTATGGTTTATAGTGATGTGGATGTTGAATATCTGGAAGAAACAAGAGATGTGGATGGACTTGTAAGACTCCTTAAGGATCAAGACTATCTCAACAGAAAGGAAGCAGTCAGAGCTCTAATGAAAGTGGGAGATGAGAGAGCTGTAGATGCACTTATTGATGCCTTGCAATATAAAACTTGGCACTCCGATTATATAATTTTAAGAGATGTGAGAGAGTATTCTGCAGAAGCGCTAGGTAGAATTAGGGACGAAAGAGCAATTGAATACTTAATTCAAGCCATAAATGAAGATCCTGATGAAGAAGTACGTTTAAAAGCAGCATGGGCTCTGGGAGAAATAGGTAGCCCCGAAGCAACAGATACGTTAATCAAGGCTTTGGAAGATGAGGATTGGAGTGTGAGAAAAACAGCTGCACAAGCTTTAGGGGTGATTGGTGACATTCGAGCAGTACCATATTTAATTGAAGCAATAAATGATGGTGATTGGCAAGTTCGTAAGTTTGCAGCAGTAGCTTTGGGAAAAATGAATGATGAAAAAGCAATCCCTATTCTTCTTGAGGCAATGGGAGATGAGGATGCTGATGTTCGTTGGAAGGCTATGCTTGCTTTGGCAAAGTTCGGTGAACGTGCAGTGAAACCCCTTATAAAAACTTTGAAAACTGCAAAATGGAGTGTTAGAGCCAGAACCGCCGAAGTTATCGGGAAAATTGGGGGAGAAGAAGCCTTAAATGCGTTAATTGGATTGCTTATTGGCAAAACAAGAGATGAAAACCGTCATGTTAGAGGGAAAGCCGCAGAAGCCCTGGGTCGGATAGGAGATGAACGAGCACTAAAAGCCCTTAGAAATGCTCAAAAAGATGAATTTGTGTTTGTAAAGGATAAAGCTGAAATAGCAATACATAAAATCCTTAGAAAACATGAAACAACACGTATATTTAATTTTGACAATGGTGAAGTGTCTTTTGATTATTCAGATCACTGGGAGATCATCAGTACCTCTGATGCCAAAAAGGTTGTTAGGGGATTATATGAAAACAATTCCATTACTTTATCACTTAATCGGAACACCAATGCGTCTGAAGTATCATCACACGAATTTGCAGAGATGTTGAAAGATGTGTTCAGAGTACAAGGCAGTAAAGTAATTGATGAAAATTATTATGAAAAATACGGGATGGGAATTTATGAAATTTATGGTGAGAACCATGATGTCGCCCCCACCAGTATTCTTATAATATCTTTTAAAAAAGGCAATTTACTGTACTACATGTGGTTTGTAGGGGATCCAACTGTTTTTGAAGACGCAGGTGAAGATATTAAAATTATGGTAGATAGTTTTTATATTTACGACTAATAATCATCAATACGTATATAAGTGAAGGGGAAATTGTTTTTGGAAAAATCTCGAAAAGCTTCATCAGATACTGTTTTTGTGTCAATTTATCAGAAAGATGGGCTTTTTTTTGCAGTCGGAGTTTATCCTGCTAGTAGAAAAATTGTTAGAATTTTTCTTCCAACATCTTGCAGGGAAACACTCTATGAACAGATTTCTCATGAATTTGCTGATTTTGAATTAACTGAAAAATATCTTCCCCTTGTTAAAGATATTTCTAAAATTTACAACGGCCAAAAAGCCAATATTAACCAAGACATTCTGGAATTATCTGTGAACAAAACAGAACCCTTGAAGGGCCCAGTTCCTAATGAATTTGATTTAAAAGTGTTGCAATTGGTTTTAAAAATCCCAAAAGGTGAAGTTAAAACCTATAAAGAAGTGGCAGAATCTTTGGACAGTAAAGCTTGGAGGGCTGTGGGCAGTGCAATGGCACGAAATCCATTTCCCCTATTAATACCTTGCCACAGAGTTGTTAAGTCTGATTTAACTTTGGGTAACTATGGTGGTGGGGTAGAAATGAAAAAAAAATTGTTAAAAAATGAGGGTGTGATGATCAAAGGTTTTCGAGTCATGAAAAAATGACCATCCTCTGTTGGTATCTTAACCTTCAAAAAAAACAATAGAACAAGGATATTTTGTAATGTATGAAATAAAGATTAAATCAATTTTTTAAAATATCCAACTAAATTTTCGAATTATATGCTTTCATGGCTTCGTTAAGAACTTCAGTGTAACTAAGGTCTTTTTTAAGTTCTTCAAGGTCTTCAACAGAGAAAATCTTAAGTACATTATCTTTGCAAGCCTCAACACATGCGGGTAGTATCTGGTCTTCGGCATCAAGACATAATGTGCATTTTTGTACTGTCTTTTTTTCCTCATCAATAACCAGCATTCCCACTGGACAAGCAATCATGCATAGGCGACATAATATACAGATATCCTCATCCACTATTAGTGTACCATCTTCTTCCTGAATTGCACCTGTGGGACATATACGTGCACATGGGGCCTTATCAGGATGACATTGTAGGCAAAAAACAGGCACTGTACTGGTTTTCTTAGTCCTAGCCACCCCATGTACTTGTTTACACGCGTTGATGCAGTCTTCGCATTCACTACACCGTTGTGGGTCAATTACCATAAGAGTTTTCATATTATCACTTTTAGATTTTTCCAAAAATAAGGTTGGTGAATTCCTTATGATTTCTCCTTTATATCATCAAGGAATCCAGGTATACCTGATGAGTCCCTTGGACCAACTAAAACTTCCCATCCACTTTCATCTTCTATTTCCCCACTTACGGGTGCAGACAATCCTGGAATTATGAGTTTACGTGTTTTTACCTTATCTTCTATGCCTGTTTCTTTAATAAGGTCGGCAACAGCCTCTGCATTTAGTTGACCCCCTGCCAGAGACACGTCCACGGCTCTACCTTCAGTGTCAAGCACCAAGAGATAAGTATTGGCTTTCCCTTTTATGTCTCCTTCCACAGTATAGAAGGTTAAAGCAAAGTTGGTGGTCATTAGAACAGGAGAATTTTCATCCAAATCGCCAAATTCATAAAGACCTGGATCTACTGCTTGTGGTTTCCTTGGATCTGTGTATAAACCCTGTCTTAGAGTAAGGACAGGTATTAATTCCCATATGTCGGTTCCGTGGAATATTAATACATCCGCATATTTGTTCATGAGAATAGCAGCAATTGTAGCTTCTTTTATACCTCCTTTGATCTCATCCTTCTCATATAACCAAGTGAGTGCAGGAATACCTAGTAAAGGGAATCGGAAGTCTTCATCTCGTTCTTCAACTGCCAGTCGGCGAATCATTACGAAATTGTCTAAACTATCCCCTACACCTTCATCCACATAGGTACCTGGATCCAGCACTATGTCTTCAATCCCTTTTTCCCTTAGATTGTGGCTAATTTGTTTCATTTTTTCCAAGTCATTGGGTGCAAATACACATATAGGGCAGTTATATTCCATGGCCAGGGCAGTCATTTCTTCGATGTTAGTTTCATTTACTGCATATATGAGAGGTCTTTCGTCCCCCACTTTTTCCAAGGCTGCTTTCATGGCTTCAGGATCAAAAGAACAAAGGATCAATGGTAATTTAGTTGTTTTGAGTTTAGCTGCTGCATCGGCAAATTTTGCAGGATTTTTTGACGCATTCCGCAAAGCTATAGCGTCTAAAGTCAGTGTTTCACCTATCCTTTCAAATTCAGTTTCTTCGATTGTTTTAACCCTTTCAGTGAATTCTGCATCGCTTAAGTTGTCTGCGATATCAATTACTAATGCTGTAGGGTTGTAGTAGGTTAGCTCATAACGATATAGTACTTCATCCCCACCTATGGTTATTGTTTTATCACCAGTTCCAATGCTGATCTCTCGTACTGCAGGTGCGAGCAGTGCTTCTAACTTGTTGAATGCTTCTTCAGATAGTTCTGTGCATAATTCAAGTTGAGTTTCTTTTTCTGAAAGTTTAGTGGCAAAAGCCATACAGGATGCTTCTCCACAGGCAGCTACATCACAATCTTCACAGTTAGTCTGGGGAAGCAATCGGTAAATATCCATTGCAGTGACTTGCATACTCATGACCTCCTTATTCAAGCTCCGTAATCCAGTTAGATATGTCTGGCACATCAGTTGTAAGATATTCCTTAGTGAATGTCGAACCTATTTCGCTTAATAGTTGCACCGATAATGGGTGCAACATCATGAAAATGTCCACTCCACAGAGCATCATGGTAAGTCCGGTGAATATCTCCCAGATTGGTCCACGGTAGTCAGTGGGACCCCATGCATCATTTTTCATCCAAGCTTCTCTGGATCCCCATGCATTGGTGGTTCCAGAGCTCATTGGCATCTGCAAGTCCTTATCACCCTTTAGTGCCGCTAGCCTGGTTCTGGTTATAACATCAATTGAAAATTCAATACCATACCCTAATGCACAAGTAGTTGGGTCCATGACAATGTCATTTTGAGTTAATCCTTCTTTCATAAGATATTTGTTAAGAGTTTTCTGCATGTTAATGTCAGTTATTGCCCAACTTAAAACAGCATGATTATAGTCTACAGCTGCTTTGGCCACGCGTTTGTAATCTAAGTCAAGGTTAGCTGAAGCCAACAGACAACGTTCTCCTTCTGCAGCCATTGCAGCAGCTTCAAGAATAATTGGATCCTTCTGAGGATCTCCAGATCCTCCCACAACAAGGGGAACATCCACAGCTTGCAATACTTCTTCAATATCATCGGCTGCTTGTCGGGGTGTTTTGTCCATGACCTTTGGTCCGGTTCCGATTAGGTGTATGGTAACCATGTTTGCTCCGAAGTCTTTCACCGCCTTTTTGGCCCAGTCCCCCGGATGTTCCATAACATCAGAGAAATGTTCCCTTATTGGACGAGGCAATCCTGGCATAGGAATGTCAAAAACATCAAAAGTTACAACCGGTTCATGGGGTTGTGATTCTTCAAAGCGGTACAGTGCTTGTTGACCACCCAGATATACTGGTTTTCTGGAGCCAGCTCCCAGTTGTACCTCGGCAACTTCGCCAGGATAATCTTTAATTGGTGGAGCAAATTCAATAGCTTCCATTTTCATGGATTCTTGGACTGCTGCATGTTTGGTAACCACTTGTTGGGCTACTCTTTGCATTGCTGGCATAAGTTGCAGTTCTAATTCCTCAAAGTCCATTCTAAATTCATTGATCTCTATATAGTCCGTTTTTTCCAGTAGTTTAAGAAGTTGCGACATTTTATCCATATACCCACGTCCTTAATTACTTTTGATGCGAGATAATATCTTTGATACTGCCTTTACAGTATTAGATTCATTGGGAAGTTCCACTAAAGGCCTTCCTTCAATATCAAACTTAGTTACTTCTTCATCCTCATGAATTACTCCCACTATTTCCAAACCAGTTTCCTTAGCTTTTTGCAGGATTTCATCTTTAGTGTCATCCTTAACCCTGTTTAAGACCAAATACAATTCTTTAAATTTGATGTCAAGGTCATCGGCCAGTTTTCCAATCCTCTTAGCAGTGAGCATTCCTCTTTTAGATTTATCAGTGACTACTAACATTACGTCCACATTTTGAGTGGTTCGGCGGCTTAAATGTTCCAGTCCAGCCTCAGTGTCAATGATGATCACATCGTAATTGGATGATAAGTTTTCGATTATTCTACGGAGCATGTTATTCACGGCGCAATAACATCCGCTGCCTTCAGGCCTTCCCATTGCTAGGAGGTCAAATTTAGGAGTTTCAATGATTGATTCCATTATTTTATAATCAAGGATGTCCCACTTGTTCATTCCTGTAGGTATTCTTCCCTTGGCAGTGTCTTCTTTTAATTCTTCCCTCACATCTCCCACTGTTTTTTGTACATCTATTCCCAAAGATTCGGGCAAGTTACTGTCAGGATCAGCGTCTATTGCCAGAATATCTTGTTTTGTATCAGATAATGATTTGATGAGGAGGGATGAAATCAGGGTTTTCCCAGTTCCGCCTTTACCACTTACTGCAATTATCACGTTTCAGCTCCGTTACATTCTAGAAAAAATTGATCATTTTTTCTTTATGATCACCTTTTCTGCGTATACTTTAGCATTTTTGAAGATGATTTTAACTCCACCTGAAGATGGAACAGTTAATTCAGGAGCATATGCAACAGGAGCCATTGGCACCCCTTCCATTTCCATTTCATTAAATTCTTCAGGAATTTCCTCTTCAACTGTGACTTCTTCTTCAGGAACTTCTGATGAAGTGGTCTTGATTCTTTCTAAAATTGGATGTCCCTTTTCTTCTAAGAAACTTCTGATCTCTTTGATTGTAGAACCATTTTCCTCAGTAGCAATTGTGTCTCGGAGATGTTCAGGTATATAATCATCTAAAGAATCTTTAATCTCTTTTGGAAGCCAGACTATCCGTTCAAACCCACCATCTGCTTGCAAAAATTTGGGTGAACGCATGTACTCCAAGCTAAGACCAGTGAATCCTTCCACTTGTTTACCTCCAGAACATTGCCCGGCCATTGCAGAGAATGGTATTCCCAGAGGTGTTTCTCCACGGAAATCACGGTCAACTATACCAATACCGTCGAGTTCAGGGATGTAAAAGGCAACTGCCTCAAAACAGCCACAAGAAGTGTGAGGATATTCAAACACACTGTGTAAAAAAACTCTTTCAACTGTTCCTTGGGATTTTTCCATTACTACAGAGTTGACATTTGTATACTCCCCTTTAACATCATCAAGAAGGTCGCCTTTTTCAACTTCAAATATAGGGCCTTCGGGATCCATTTTTGCAGCTGCTCTGCAGTCAAACCAATTAATAGCACCACATAATGCAGTTCTGTCTGGTGTTACCACGCAAACATGGGTGGGTGCAAATGATTGGCACATGACACAGCCGTAGAATACATCCACATCCTCATCAGAGAGTTCACGAGCTCTGGAATCCCGTTTTTGATATTCTTCCTGGGCTTTCAAAACAAATTCTTCAACTTTTGCTGGTTCTGTTAGAATACTAATAGCTATGGATTCAATCAGTGGAAATTCTTCTTTGAAGAGAATCGCAAGGGTTTTACCCAAATGTTCCAGTTTAAAACCTGCTTCAAGGGCTTCGTTACTAACACGGCACCAAATTGCGTCTCTCTGGTTGAGGTGCATAAATCCTTTTACATAGTTACTAAGTTCGTGGGTCCGTCGTTCAATAACTCCTTCCAGTTCCTTTTCCAAGTGTTCACCTTGGATTTCAATCAGAACACCGAAAGGATGAACATCTCCTTGATTCATATCACTCAATTCCGGCCCTATAACTTCAATTTTGCCATCTTCAACGTCATCCTCGACTTGTACCAATTCTGCACCCATAGATTTTGGTCCGGCAAGTTCCACAAACATATTGGCTGATCTGATACGTTCCCCCTCGTACATGGGGCTTACATCAACAGGTATATCTTCAAACATCCGATTCCTCCTTTAAACCGCCTTTATCTGCTTTTCTGATATTTAAGTTCTAAATCCAATAATTACACACAAATTTTATTTACATTCAACAATTCGCATCTTGTTTTGAACAATAATGATATTCCATGAACTAACTAACGAGTTCATCAGGCTGTACCCATCTTTTTAAGATATTTAAACCATTCTTCATCTTTCATATTGGGGAATGATGCATCTGCGTTAGAATGGAAAAATTTACAGATAGTTAAAGTTTTTAAGTGAGGTGCATAGTGTTTGAGAGTTGAAAGCCCTTGTGAACCTATGTAATATACACATCCTAAAAATATAACCAGATCATGCTGACCTTCATCATTTACACCCTTCCATTCAGGGTCTTTTAATAGATTAACTATCTCAACAACCCCATATGATGTTGGGTTAAGTCCTTTGTCATTAAATGGTTTGTATGCGTCTGCTGTGGTAACTACAGGTAGGTTCCATTTTTCTGCTATGTTACTGGCAAAACTAAGAAGAGGTTCCTCTTTTACCAAAGGCCCTAAAATAAGAAGGGGCCTTTTAGCTTTTTTGATCATAAGTTCAGCTGTTTCTGGAGTTACCAGTAAAGCCTGTTTAGGTCCTGCAATAACTGTAGGTTGATATGGTATAATTCTTTCATTTGACATTTAATCATCCCCCATTCCCATTAAAGATGGCTCTTGAGGTATTTCTCTAGGCTCCCATCCAACTTTATCCAGTATTTCTTTGACATCTTTCTTGTAGGTTATTGGAATATCTTTTTCGTTTCGGACGAATAGGTGAATATCTGGAGGCAATTCACCATAATACTTTTTATAAAGATCAATATAGTGGTTTAACTTTATTTGACGCCCTTTACCAGTGTCAGTAGGCCTTATACAAAGTTTAGCTGTCATTACAGTTGCTTCTGCCATGTTTTCTGCGGCATAGATCAGATGTTCTGGTGCAGGTTCACCATCCATAATTTTTCCAGTCCGCATATCCTTAATTTTCCAGTTTTCTTTTTTATCAGTCCTTCCCAAATATAATCGACGATATTTGGATCCATGAGGCCCTACAACTGCTGGTATTCCCCACCGGTTTACACCAGTAGCAATAGCTGCTGCTTTTTGACTGTATGCACCCCATGCAACACCACATGCACCTACCCTGTTTAATATATAATCTGCTATTTCCTCGAAATTACCTTCCAATGGTTTTTTGGCAAATATGTTGGCAATTTTTATACAAGCACCAGATATATGGGCGTTTGAAACACAAGATCCTATGTTGAGTAATCCTCTAGATTCAAAATCCCCACTGTATCTTTCATATAGGGTTTTTCCTTCGTCATCTGTGTATTCGCCAATGGACATGGCCCCACATCCCGTGGCAACCACAATATAATTACGTTCTAAAAATTCTTTTGCCATTTCAGCGACTTCTTTACCACCATCAGGATAATTAGAACAACCTACAATAGCAATAACTCCAGGAATATCGCCTAAAACTATTGGTGCTCCTACACGTCTTATTTCCACATCTTGCACTGGACCTCTTCCAGCACGGATGTTGAATTTTTCAGTCTTAGCTAGTTTTTCCCCTGCCTTGGCCAGCATGGACATGAGGGGAAGTTCTCTTTCACATTCCTGTTCACATCTACCACAGGAGTAGCATACATCGTTAAGGTAAAGTTTTTCAAATCCAGAAAAATCACCTTTTCCTGCTGCTACGACTGCCTCCATCATTGGCTTATCATTAGGGCAAACTCGGTTACACCAGCCGCATTCAGTGCATTCAAGAGCCATGTTCTGAACATCATCCAGTTCAGGTAATAATTTAAGTTTTTGTCGTTCAGGCGCTAAAATTTTAGCTACTTTGACTGATACTTCTCCAACTTTGTCAGAATCCAGTATCAAAGCTCCTTCAATCTCTTTATTTAATAGTTTAGATACAATTAAATCTGGATCTTCATCAGTCATATCTGGCAGTCCCAAACACATCTTGTCAGTAGTAGCAATAACTGCTGTGTTTTTCTTTTGAGCCTCTTCCAGAACATCAGTCCGGATACACTGCTCATCAACTATAATTACATCTGCCACTCCACTGCGAATGAATTTCAACTGCCTTGAGAGGGGACCAACTACTTTAGCCCTATCATTGTATCTGGATATGTCTATTGCAGCACAGCAAATACCACATACCTCAAAATCCTCTTCTTGCCCAGTTTCATCCAAATAGTCCATTATATTAGAACCGGGCAGAACGTTATGTCCAATACATAAGACCACTGGTTTTGTAGAGTCAATTGTGCCCACACCCATCTCCACTAAAGGAGCGTCACCGTCCCCTTTAGGCATGTTTAAGGCTACAATTTGAGCTATATCACCAACTTCACGGGCCAGATCATCCATAACTCCGGAATGAAGAGCTTTCGATTCAAAATCTAAATAACTTCCTTCTTGCCCAGTATGACATGCAGACAAGAGATGAGATAATTGTTGCTCTACGTAACTCAAAGTTTCTTCCAAGTCACTTAGATATTGAGGTTTTTTACCAATAATTGTCCTTGTGAGGGGAGCTTCAATATCTATATTTAATCCTAAATCAATAGGGAAATCTTCACCTAATTCTTCAATTAGATGGTGGACTAAATGTCTAGAATGACCTGCATGGGCCGCAGTTCCAATATTACAAGCTAAAAGAACTATACGGGCTTGTTGAGCTTTAGAATCGATTCCACAAGCTCCTTTCTTGTCAAGTAAGTCACATTTTCCGAAGGTACATAAGCAGCACATGTCACAGAAAGGTGCGTAAAATGGTTCATACCTACTAAGTAGTTTCATATCCCACGATCTTAGATCAGTGACATGAGGTTTGGGAGTGGGTCCCATTGGAGTGTCCGATTCAGGAATATCTCCTTCTTTCTCTACAACATCCCCAATGGAGATTTTTATGTTCTTGGATTTCCAAAAATCATCTTTGAACTTTTTTGCTTTAGAATTTTGTTCTGGTGCCACAACTATCACCGAATTATTAATGATTTATAATGATATTTTCAGTTTGACTAATTACAATATATATATTTTGTGCATATTATGCCAATTAAAAAAACTATTTAATAATAATTTTAAAATTATTCATAGAAAACACCATAAAATAAAATAAACCATCTTTAATCACATAATAGGCATTATAATAACTGGAAAATACTAGTTAGGACTGCAATTTACCTTTAAAAATTAATAAAAAGAGGATTTGTAAAAAGATTCAAACCTTGGGTTCTAATCTTTTTATCATAAATGCCATAAATGCCACTATAGCAGGGAATAAGAACAAATACATTATTAATAACAATACTGGTGGGAGAAGTGCCCCCATAACTGTAGTAGCAGCGATTAACATGACCATAAAGATAACTGGACCCAGTATAGCCACAAACATGTAGATCATAGTGAAAGAATTTAACTTCTGGGCGTAATCTTTAATTTTCATTCGCATTTCATAAGCAGTGTCATCAGCAATTACACTTAATGTTTTGGCCAGATCTCCTCCACTGCTGAGGGTTCTGGTGATCTGATGTATAGCCCGTGTTAAACCTTCAGAATCAACCCTTTCACTCATATCTACCAGGGCTTTCTCAGTAGTTTCCCCATATTTTATTTCTTCCAAAGCTCTGGCAAATTCTTCAGATAAAGGACCGTAACCAGACGTTGCCACAGAGCGCATACTGTCATGTAATCCTACCCCCGCCCTTAATTCAGTGGCCATTTGTCGTAAAGCATAAGGTATCTCTTTTGAAGCAGACGTAGAACGACCACCCATCTTGATTTTGGGCAAATAAACAATGAACATTGTCATCAAAAGAATGAGAATACCGAAAACAAGACCAATTTCAACACCGAATCCTAACAAAACGACAACAGTGAATATAACTACAAATCCGAGTACTCCCATGACCATGATCAGCCGAGGTTCCAGTCCTTGTTTTTCTTCTTCCTTAAGAAGTTCTTCTAGGGAAGCTTTCCGAACAGCAGCCTTTGCAGATTCATCCTCATCTGTTTTTGCTTTTCGGTCGTATTTCTGGTCTATAAGTTCACGGAAAATTTCGATTTCATCTTTTTCCATTCCCATCTTTTTAATGACTTTACGAGACTTTTGATCCGTAGAAACTGATTTAGCATCTCTTAATGCAGCTAAATCGGGTTCCTTAATTTCCCTTTCTTTTCTTCTGGAAGGAAGAGTTATTTTAGGTCTTTCAATATTTTTAATCTTATTTACCGGTGTTTGAACTCCCTCACTTACTTTTTGAATACCTTCACCAACTTTTTCACTGGAATTTACTGTTAAATCACCGATACGATTGAAGATCTTCTTAATACCACCAAAGACCATTGATCTCACCCTATTTTTTCTATATACATCATTATGATTATTTTTCTTTTCAATGTATTTTACTGTCTATGTTTTCCCCTATTAAATATAGTATACTACTATTTTTCAGTGTCTTACTATCTAATCTTTTCTATATCTTTAGTAAATCATTAAACAGCACCACTGCCATCTAGAGAATTCTTTCCAGCATCTCATCAGGATCCCTATAGTAACTGTTGATACATCGCCCAACTTCATCAATAGAACGAATATTATTATCAGCAAGATACTCCAAAACCAGCCTTCTTTTTTCAATTTCCTCTTCAAGCTCAGTTACGTTAATTCCGCGCATGTCTGCGATTTCACGAAGGGTTTTACTGGATATACCCACATATTCTACCTTATCTGTGGCATTATTCCACTCAAATACACGGTTAAGCTGCACATTACCTTCTTCCATCCCTACAACTTCAGCAACTTCAGTAATTCTCCGGATTGATCCACCTTCTGCACGGTACATCCTGTTTTGCATTATAATGAAGTCTAACGCGGGAATCATTATGTTTGGCACATTCATAGGAGAATTTATCAAACGTGTTATAGTTTCTCGGGCAGTGTTAGAGTGAAGTGTTCCCATTCCAGAGTGTCCTGTGTTTAGGGCTGTAAATAGTGTTATGGCCTCTGCTCCACGAACTTCACCTACAATCACTCTGTCAGGCCTTTGACGTAGTGAATTTTTGACCAAGGTATCCATGGTGAGTTCCCCTTTTCCTTCAATGTTAGGCGGTCGTGTTTCCATACGTAAAACATGAGAGTGAGGAAGTTGAAGTTCCAAAGTATCCTCAATGGTTATAATTCGCTCTTTAGGAGGTACAAATGCTCCAATAGTATTCATGGTGGTGGTTTTACCAGAACCAGTACCCCCCGCAATAATGGCGTTACATGGTTTTACACCAAGACCATCAATACAAACCCACATAAAACTTGCTAAATGAGATGACATTGTTTTAAAGTTTATTAAATCCACTATGGTGAGAGGATCTTTTCTAAACTTCCTAATGGTGAGTGTGGGTCCATCGGCAGAAACAGGAGGTAAGGTAGCATTGACCCTGGAACCATCCTTCAGACGAGCATCTAGTATAGGGGTTTGCTGATCTATACGGCGGTTTACTTGCCGGGCAATAACATCGATTATGGCTCTGACATCATCATCAGTATCAAATACAACATTAGTAACCATCATCCCAATCTTACGATGATAAACAAATACATTGCTTCCAGTACCAATAACCATTATTTCTTCTAAATCGTCATCCTTAATCATGGGGTCTAATTTTCCATAACCTAACATGACTTGTGAAATTTGAGTTGCCAGTTTTTCAACATCACGAACTCCTCTGCCTCTGAGGAATTGTTTTACTTCCCCAATAAATTGTTCCCCATCAATGTTAAATTCTTCACCTTGTGAAACTGCTACTTCCACAAGTTTCTCCCGTACTTCATTGAAAATCAGGGTTTCCTTCTCTGTAAAATGAGGAACACTCACATTATAACGGGGTACCAGTCCTTCCTCAATTATCTCCGGTTGGAAAGCTTTAGATGTTCTTTTAACCTTTTTTTTAGGTTTAGGGCGATCAGGACGTTTTGTTTCTGTCAATAAGTTATCTAAGCTAAACTTATCTTCATCCTCTTCTTCTGGAATAATGGGCTCATTTTTTTCTGGAGGTGAAGGATAATCTTCTTTAACTACTTCTTCTTCAACACCACCCTCATCTACACCTTCATCTTCAGAACCAAATTCTCCTAGAAGATCCTTGAGTATTTCCTTTCGTTTGTCTTTCATTTTCTCACAAACAATATCAATCAATTTATAATCTTAATGGTATTTATGTGTCATAACAAATATTTAAGCATATGGACATTAAGTGCAGATGCAAACACGATTGTATAACACCCCCAGATGAAATCTTAGAAAAAATAGAATCAAGATATTATCCCTGTAAAAACTGCCCTGAATTGAGTTTAAAGAAGTTTAAACCATTAGTTGAACAATTAAATCTAGATCAGCGAATCGATGAAAATTGGGGAAAATGTAATTGTGGCCGAAGACACCTTGATTTGGTTGTGGCCCATATCCTAACCATTATGCAGGAAGAAGGTATTAAGGATGAAAAATCCACACTTAGAGAAACTTGTGTTCCACTCATTACTCCTGCATATCCACTTAGTAATGCCCCCTATCTCCCTGAAAATAGTTTAATTATTTTATCTTCTGAAATTAACACGAAAATTGCAAAAAGAATATTAAATGAGGTTCCTGAAGTTAAAGGAGTTCTTAAAGGAGATATGAAAGATACTGTTGGAATAAAAGACGCTCAATCAAACCCCAAAGTATATGAACTTCTGGCTGGTTGCGATATGCGTTCTGATGTGGTTCAAACTCCTTTTGGCCCTATATTCATCTACAAATATCAGGGAGAGATACATGTAGAATTTCCTAAACCCTCATCACCAAAAATCTCAAAATTGAAAAAAGTCATGGAAAAATATGAGGATCCTAAAATTCTAGATTGCACATGCGGTCCAGGAACATTGGGAATAGCTGCTCTTAAAGGAGGGGCAAAAAGAGTGGTTTTTAACGACATATGGTATCCTGCAGCTTACATTACATCTCTTAATCTAGAAATTAATGGATTTTCTGCGGAATTAACCGATCGTAAGGAGAATTTAGTAGCAACAGGGAAATATTGGGATGTTTACTGTTTAGATGTTAAGGAATTAGGATCTATTTTAAATGAGAAATTCGATATTTGTCTGGTGGACACCTTTCCAGGAGTTGATACCAATTACTTTGAAGCATCTATCCGTGAGATTTGTGGAGAAATAATCATAATATAAACATATTAATTTATTTAAACAAAAAAAATGCCTTGTTTTTAAATTTAACTTCTTAAAAATCAATGCCACGTTATTTAAACAAATCCGGTGTAAACCACAATGGCTGGCACAATAAGAACACCCATTAAGTGAGATTTATTTATATCCAGATAATGGGGTAATAGTCCCATTGAGATTGCTGTTATATAAATCAAAAGAATAAAAATCAAATTTGAACCTTCCATAAATCCGAAAAAAACAACTAAAAAACTCATAAAACAAATAACAGACAAATTAATCTTTTCATAGTTTATTTTTTGCATTGAATTACTAAACCAGTCCCCTAACTTTATACAAAACACCAATGAAATAGATACTGCTGTGATTGCAGAAAAAATCATTATTAACAGATGATTAAAATCTAATCCTTGCAATAGCTGGTTGATGTATACTGCTATCCCACTACGAGGATTACCGATTATGTATATGGCCATAAGTGAAAAAAGAGCATCTGATGCATTAACACCACTCATAGCCACTAAAAACCCCTCTCTTTCACTCCCAGTATCAGAAGCGCCACTCAACTCTTGGGCCAGAAGGCTCCCCTGAGCAGGACCCATTCCGGGTAAAAAACCCAAAATACTGCCAGCAATCCCCCCTGCAAAAATGCTCCGAAAGATATCTCTATCAAGTTCAAATTGGAAATGCTCATTTTGTTGAGGCATTACCGATTTTTCCGAAAGACTGTATAAAAGAGTACTCACACCAAAAAGGCCTGAAAAAATACATAATAAAGATACACTTGCAGAAAGAGGAGAATTAAGAGCGGTCCATCCCATGATTCCTGATAAAAGAAAAATGATCGAAGACCAGATTAAAGATCTGAAATCTCGGCTTAGACGATGAATCATGTAAACAACAGTGCCAGACAAAATAATCCAAATAAAAGGTTTCAAAAAACCATATAGTAACGGTAACCCCACTATGAAAACAGGTAACAGGAGAATAGTCACTATCATAGCACCAAAACCCCCAACTGATACTAATCTTATGGCTTCTTTTCCTCGGCCTTGAAGTATAAGATAATGCCCAGGCATTACTGATAGCACTGTTCCCTCTTCAGGGACCCCTAAAAACATCGAGGGTATAAATTCCAGTAAAGCGTGGGAAATAGACATTGAAAGTAAGAACACTGCCAAAACTTCAGGAGAATAAGAATGTAAAAGAAAAGGCGACATAGAAAAAATAAATGCTCCTACTGTGTTTACATGAATTCCTGGAATCAAACCAGTTATTACACCACAAATAATCCCTATTAAACAAGCTAACAAAATATCAAACAATAAAATCACAACCCCTCAATTTAATATTAATAATGTAGCAAAAAGTATTAATAAATCTATCTATAATTATTACCTATTCCAACTAAAATAAAAATAAATATCAGGAAGGAAACCCCCAAAACTAGTGAAAATAAAAATTAAATAAAAAAAATACCTTAAAAATAAAACAAATAAACTAAAAAGAATTATAAAAAAAAATAGATTAAAAAAAATGAAAAAACATGGTTTTCGCTAATTACATCAATCTGCGAATGTCAACTACTTCCACACTGGCGACATCATCAATCTGGGCGAAAATTTCCTCTATCTTCTCAGTTCCACCTTCAGCATCATCAACTACCACAATAACATTTAGAGACACCAGACCAAAAGCTATAGGTTCTTCCTCGATTTTGTGTAGTTCTGCTCCTTCAGGTATTGATTTTTCAACATTTTCTTTAACCAGGGCCAGATCTACTTCCGGACTTTCTGGCATCAACTTAATAGTCGCAACAACTTCTCCCATCCAATTCCTCCATTTTTTTTGTGATTTTCAGAACTTGTCATTCTTGATTCAATATTACTATAATAATAAGACTGATATAATCTCCCTAAATGAATTTAGATTATTTATAATTTATGAATTTTTTAATTATAAAATTAGAACTTTTAGGGAAAATAAAACTTTAATTACTTATGGGCCTTTAAATCCACATTTACACTCATAAATGTGGCCGAATGTTCGGCATTTCTGGCACCTATACACTATTTCTTCGCATTCTGGACATTCAAACTTTACATAAGTTTCAACAGGTGATAGTTCTTGTTTACATGATGTACATTCAATTTTTTTCATCTAATCTCCTCCAATAAACGTGCTTATAGAGCTTTGACCATCTAATATGGATAGAACCCTCTCAGGATGTTTTCCATTTACAACGTAGGAGCTAGTTTTATATTGAAGCAAAAGCTCCGCAAAGCTCTCATCTAATGATGTTTCACCAAAATTTAGAAGTTTTTTTGCACTTATTTCCTTGATCAATTGTGCGCCATCTTTAGATGGATTATGGGTGTATATACCATCTACATCGGTAGCTATTAATAGTTTCGCATTCAACAGTTTTGATATATATAGTGAAATAGAATCAGAAGTAACCCCCCACGAGTGTTCAAGAGGATCCAGTTCCTCCATCAACATGGAAGGAAGTAAAACAGGCAATTTACCTGATTTTAACACTTTATTAACTTCTTCTAATGACTTAACCGTTTCCATATTATTAACCTTATCTGCCATGAGAATTCCCAGAATATCCATACATAAGATAGCTGCAAGGTGTCCGGCAGTAGGAGAAAAACTTATTTTTTTATGATAGACACGGATTTGATTAGCCAACTCTCCACCACCACATATTATCAAAACATTACGCCCAACCAGTTTCTGGGCTAATTTCATGGAAAATTCTGGGAAAAGGCTCCCACCTATTTTCACCACCCACTTCATGCTAATCATCCATTAACATCAAGATAACAATAATAGTGCATTTTTTACTAAATATCATTTAAGTAACTTAAGATCCTGAGTTATTTTATCTATTCTCTCATCCTTATCAGGACCTATTCCTAGACAAGTTACAGTTGAGGGAGGTAGTTCGGTATGCCCCGCATCCCTAACTAAAAAGCTAGGGATGTCTGCAGCTTTAACCAGTTCGTATACTTCAAAAAGCTCTTCCTGATTTTTAACCTGAACAACAACTTTTTTACCGCCCTGAAACTCCCATTCCCTTATGATTCTGCCATCTGCCTTTTTATAAGCTCCGAGACTTGCATGGCATGCTTGGGCAGCTAATTTACCTTTACTCATTCCAAGATCTGCTCTCATAACAATTACTTGTTTCATTTTTCCCCACCAAATTAAAAACTATCATTTTTATCATCATTATTTAAAAATCATGTTTGATTTCTGAAGTTCAAATTTTAAAACTACAAAAATAATTTTAAACAATTATATAATACACTACCTCATGAATTTAAAAAAGCATCACCATGTTAAAATATGTTTCATCTATTTCTTAGCCTTTTACCAATCCTTTCCACATCAACAGAATATACTTCCATTCCAGGTATAACAACTCTCACTACCGGAATTTGGATTTCAGACCGGGTGAGATCAGTGAATAAAACCTGATCAAAATCTTGTTTTGAAAGAAGTTTTAAAGAGGTCTCAATATCTTCTTTAAATGACTTTTTTGCCCTGTTTTTAATGTCTGAAATTTCAATTATATCTCTAGATTCACCAAACCAGTGTTTGTTAATTCTTTTCATTCGTTGGTAGCCTGCTTTGCGCATGAAAACTGCTCTGTTCGTGTCTTCACGTGTCCCATGAATCTGGGTTGCCCTACTCTGAGCTACCTCAGTCAAGGCCCTGATGGCTGCAACTTCTGGATCAAGATGAGTTCCCACTCCTAATGTTAGAAGAGCAGGATCTTTTAAAACAGTATCATCAGAAACAGCAGCCATAGTGGGTATTTTTACATCAGCAGTGAGATCTATTAGTTTAATATCTACACTTGCCTTCTGGAATTTAGCCAAAACATCCCTAATTAATGAATTATCTGTATTTTCACAATTTACTTCTCTTTTTGGTTGACGTAGGGCTTCGAAAATGCTCCATGCGTCCCTTTCCACCACTTCTGTTATTCCATGGAAGACCGCTTCTTCAATAACATTACCTGAGGCTAGTCCATTGGTATTTGATTTGAAAAGAAATTGATCTTTTTTCGGATAGTACGGATGGTAAACTGCATTAGATGGCAATAAACACTCCTCATCATTGGCAGCATTAACCGCTTTAACCCAACTTATTTCTTTATTATCAATACCGTGACTGTTGGATGGCAATATCAATGATTTTGGATCTACAGCGCCTTGAATCTCTTCAAAAGGACCAAAAACTATTTTTTCATTATCTATTAGCTGTTGTTCAGCAGAATATCTTTCAAAAGCTTCCATCATTGCAGAAGCCTTTGCTTGGGGTTTGGTGGCACCTTTCCCAGCATAAATACTGACTGCGCCCTCAGCAGCTCCTGGCCTGATGGCTGAATAGACTGGTATCCCAATACGATCCAGATGGGTGATTTCAGTTATTCTGGTAACTCCTGCAACCTTTAGCTTCCCTTCCACCTTATCTATGGTTTCTTCAGGATTACGGCACCTGTGGGTGCCTCCAAAATATTTTACGGGTATGTCTTGAAACATCAAATCACGATTTAAATGTAATTTTAAAATTGTGCATTTTTTAAATGTTTTTTTTTAGAACCATTGATATATACTGTTCATGGCATAAGCAGTAAATGAGAAAGCTATTCCCATCGTTACCAACCATATGCCTATATTCCAGTTTAATACCTTTTTTCCATCTAATCCCCATACTGGGAGTAAGTTTATAACAGCTAAAAAGCTGTTAATAAAAAATCCCATGAAAAACAATAGCAATAACTGAGAAGATACATTAAATTGCATTAATAAGAGGAAAATTACTGCCAATGATATACTGGTAATGGGACCTGCTATTGAAACAATCCCATTTTCTTTCCTAGATAACTCTCCATATACATAAACAGCTCCAGGAGCCGCAAACACAACACCAACAGCAACTGCAAATATTATTGCGAAAACTAATTTGTCCGGCCACATCTTATATTCTGCAGGATACCCATACTTTATAGCAACAAATTTGTGGGCTAATTCGTGCAAAATAAAGCCTAACCCTACAGCTACAAGAGTAATTGGGAAATATGAGATAAATACTGAAAGCGTGTCAGGTGCTCCTCTGCTAAAAATATATGCAAAAAGACCGGAAATGATTAACAACGAGATAATTAAATCCCTGATCTCATTAGATGTGAAGTGTATCATAATATATTAAAGAACCTCTGCTACTTATAAATAATTTTCCTCAAAATAAATCAATGATATCCAGAATTTTATGGATATTTTGTAATATTGAACACATTACCCCTTTTCAAATTGAAAAATGACACCCAATTGTGCGATTATCTTAGTTTGGTTCAAGAAAAAAATATTTCTAACAGTTTTACATAAAAAGAATTTAATTCGATTAAAATAATTCATTTATTTATAGATGATGAGAAAGATTTGCAAGGAGTCAGTACTTCCATGAAAATCGATAGAATAATAGAAGAAATGCACCAATCTGGATTAGAATCATTATTTGTCCTCAAATCAGAAAATATAGCATATATTACTGGTTTTAAACCTTCTAGCACCGCAGTTTTAATCATAACAAATGAACCATTACTTTTTTCCACCAAATTAGACATTGAAGCTGCTAAATCACAATCATGTGTGCCTGTAGAAGAATTCAAATCTCTTGAAAAACTTAAAAAGAAATTTAAGGATAATTTAAAGGGCAAAATGGGTATAGAAAATTCCATGACTGTTAAAACACATGCAAAAATATGTGAAGATTTTAAAACAGTGCCTAATGATATTGTTGAAAGATTTAGGATGTCTAAATCTAAAAGTGAGATTAAAAAAATTAAAGAAGCTATCAAAATTGCAGAGGATTCCTTTAAAAAGACAGATCCATCACATTTTTCTGGCAGTGAGGATGAACTAGCTGCAAAACTGGAGTATAACATGCGCAAAGCAGGCTCTGTGCAAACACCTTTCGAAACAATTGTGGCCTCTGGACCTCGATCAAGCCTCCCCCATGCATCTTCATCATCACAAAAGTTGGAAAATCCATTAATAATTGATTGGGGTGCTTCATATCAGAATTACGTTTCGGATATCACCCGCAGCATAATTAAAAACAAAAAAGAGGAAGAAATACTGTCTATACTATTAGATGCTCAAAAAGAAGCAATCAAAATTATTAAACCTGGAATAAAAGCATCCCATGTAGACAATGTTGTTAGGGGCATTATTGAAGAATATGGTTATGGAAAATATTTCCTACATTCCACAGGACATGGTGTGGGATTAGAAGTGCATGAAAAACCGTCATTATCTGCACAAAGTGATGAAAAATTAGAAAAAGGAATGGTGGTAACAATCGAGCCAGGAATATATTTAGAAGGGAGAATTGGTTTAAGAGTGGAGGATATGATCTTAATAAAAAACAGGGCAAAAATTTTAACTAATTTGCCTAGAAAATCGTTCTTTAACAATGAATAGAAGATTTAATTTTTTCAAATAACCTCATGCAACGCTAAAATCGTGACAGAAATATCATTGTAATTATTGGCGATGAAATAAGGTAAAATAATATATACTTCTTTTATAATATTATACAGACAATTAAATTATACTAATAAAAATATATAATATATCATGATAATCTAAGGTGAAAAAATGGCCCTAATACCCTCTGCACTATCACCAGTATCCAATAGTATTGATCGTGTTTTTCCAGATAAATGGATGATTCGGTTACAAGAAACCCTTATTCGTTCGGGAATGTACGTTAAAGCATCTGACCTTATAACTTTGCTTTTAGGCGTTGGAATCATTACCGGAGGTTTTCTCACAGTAGCGTTTCTAGCATTGGGACAAAATCCTATAACAGCTTTTATTCTTGGTTTAGTCGCCCCGACTGGTTTTATATTTGCTTATTTATTTTTTATGATGGAACGTAGGATTGATGCCATTGAACAGGGAACTCCTGATTTTTTAAGACAAATATCATCATTATTGCGTTCTGGAGTAGGTGTTGAAACAGCCATGGAAGATATTTCCAAACACGGTGAAGGTCCATTAACTGATGAACTAAAAAGAGCTGTTATTGAGATTAAAATTGGAAGTACCTTTGAGGATGCTCTTTTAGGGATGAGCGAACGCCTTAAATCAAAAACACTTGATAGAACATTTAGAATGATTATTGAAGGTAGAAGGGTTGGAGGAAGTCTTGCAGATGTTGTTGAAACAGTAGCAGAAGATCTAAGAGCTGTTTTAGCATTACAGAGAGAAAGAAAAGCTAACGTCATGATGTCAGTGATGTTCCTCTTAATTGCTGCTGTAATCGCAGCCCCATTTGCATTAGGAATGATAATGGCATATTCTAGCTTCATTGAAGCTGCAGGAAAGGCCAACCCGCTTGCAGGTGCTGCTGAGACTAGTGCCTTTGGATATATAATAATCCACTCAATAATTGCCGGTATTTTAATGGGAATTGTTTTATATGGAAGTCCAAGAAAAGGAGTTAAATTCGCAATATTGCTGGCTCCAGCAGCTACTGGAATATTTTGGTTAATGGGAATTATTGCACCAATGATACTTGGAACTTAATTAATGACATTTTATGGGAGTGATATAATATGGGAATTATAGAAGACGAAGCAGCCCAGACAGCTGCTGAATTTGTATTGATATTTGGGGGTATATTGGTAATAGTAATAATCGCACTTATTGTATATCAAAAATACATTAATGATATGGGTGATGAATTAGTCAATGGTAGTGAAGTGCAAACCGTTCAAAACGAACTCCAAAAGATAAATTCAACCTTTAAATAAAATTAGAAATCAAGATAATCTAAAAAAAGCGATATATCAATTTTTCCCAAGA
This sequence comes from Methanobacterium sp., assembly GCA_012838205.1. NCBI lineage: Archaea > Methanobacteriati > Methanobacteriota > Methanobacteria > Methanobacteriales > Methanobacteriaceae > Methanobacterium > Methanobacterium sp. The sequence goes on along the minus strand of DUPR01000036.1, from coordinate 64,132 downwards.
ATTCAGTTCACTTAAATGAAAAAAGTAGTTCAAAAACTACACTAATTTATTATTTTTTTTAATTAGGATGATACTATGAAAATGTTAATAAACGGGAAATTAATTGACAAAAAAAAACATATCGCAGTTATAAACCCTTTCAACAAGGAAATTTTGGATCATGTCCCCCTAGGAGATAGTTCTGACGCCAAAAAAGCTATCAATGCTGCATTTAAAGCAAAAAAAGCTATGAGAGACATGTCTTCCCGTAAGTTGTCTCGGATACTATATGATATTTATCAAGAATTAAAGGAAAAGTCTAAGGAAATATCAGAACTAATTTGTCTTGAAACAGGCAAACCAATCAAAGATTCCAAAATAGAAATGGATAGGTCCCTGCAAACTATTCTAATGGCGGCAGAAGAATCAAAACGGATTTATGGAGAAACTATCCCCATGGATGCTGCCATAGCTGGTAAAAGCGTTTTTGGCTTTACAATGAAGATTCCTTTAGGTGTTGTTGCAGCAATAACTCCTTTTAACTACCCGGTTAATTTAGCTATTCATAAATTGGCACCTGCACTGGCAGCTAAAAATACTGTGGTGTTTAAACCATCTTCTAAAGCCCCTTTATCTGCTCTGAAAATGGCAGAGATCATGGGGCGACATCTTCCTGACGGAGCAGTAAACTCATTGACTGGTAATTCTAATGTTCTGGGACAGGAAATCACAACCAACCCCCAGATAAATAAAATATCTTTCACTGGAAGTGTTTCTACTGGCCTCTCCATTGCCCAAAAAGCGGGAATGAAAAAGTTAACATTAGAATTAGGTGGAAATGATCCTTTGATAGTTTTAGATGATGCAAATCTGGATGCTGCGGTAACAGCAGCAGTTAATGGTTCTTATCTCAATGCAGGACAAGTTTGTATAGCCGTGAAACGTATCATACTTCATGAAAAAATTGCCGACCAGTTTGCAGAACAACTTGTTTCCCTAACAAAAAAATTAAAAATAGGAGATCCAATGGACTCTAAAACAGATATTGGCCCATTGATTAGTGAAAAATCCGCCATGATGGTAGAAAAAACGGTTGATGATGCTATAAAAAATGGAGCTCAACTTCTTTGCGGTGGTAAACGAAAAGGTGCATTTTACGAACCCACTGTATTAGATAATGTTCATAAAGAAATGGAGTTGGTCCGAAATGAAACTTTTGGCCCAATATCACCCATAATTAGGGTTAAAGATTTAGATGAAGCTATTAAAGTGTCTAACAACACTCCCTATGGATTACAAGCTGGTGTTTTTACAGAAAGTATTGAACAAGCCAAAAAAGCAGTTCATAGAATCGAAGCAGGTTCTGTGCTGATAAACAAACAACCAACATTCCGGACAGATAATATGCCTTTTGGAGGATTTAAGATGAGTGGAGTCGGGAAAGAAGGGGTTAAATATGCTGTCGATGGGATGACCCGTTGTAAACTTGTAGTTATCGGTTGAAATTATTTTTTATCATTCAAAAATGCTTCAACAAGATTTCGCACTTCATTTAACGCAATAAGAGGTATTCCTTTAGGTATCTGTCCAACATCTCCTTTTACATCCTTTAAAATACCTTGGTCATCTCCTAAAAACATACCTTCACTGGTTATACCCATGAAAACTTCAGGTGGCAGCAACGCAACCGCCACTTGATTTTGTTCTTTAACTTCAAGATCATTAGTTACCACAGTGATAGCACGTTTATGCAAATTTACATTGCATACTAATAGTTTATCAGCCTTGGAATGCTTTGATACGCTTAATATTTCCCCTTTTAGTATATCAACACCCATGACTGGATCTTTTATTTCACCCAAACAAAGGCGTGACTTTAGCCCAGAGATTGTATTGAGGAAAAATTTTATTTTCGCTAAAGCTTCTTCCAACTTTTCTTTCTCATCCCGAGTTGCTAGTTGGAGAAATTGTTTGTACCATAGTTTTCCACCCAGGGCTTCCCTAATTTCTTTTCCTTGTTCCTCTAAAAAAGCCAATTGTGGAGTTTCTACCATTTGAGACGGTGCAATGTATGAGTAGTAAAGAGTTTGAATCTCTGATTTCATCTTTCTTGAAGATTGTAATATCTGTTTTTTGTTCCATTTACCCTTTAAATTAGCTCCTTCAATGGTCTTTATGAAAAGTTCAATTGATTTTTCTGCTACTAAAAGTCGGTAATCTTTGCTTGTATCCCACATTCGAGCACCCAACTGGAAATTCTTACAAATAGTAAATATAAATCAACTTGACATCTTAAACAATGAGGAAGCTTCATTAGTTTTATGCATCCACTCTTGCTGATGTCTATACACTTTATCTTTAGATTATTATTAAAACTATTTAAAAACCTACCTGATTTTCCGGTGCTGCCCTAAATTTCTGGTTACAATAACCTCTTCTTTCGAAATCTTTAAGTACAGGGAAGGTTTTAATTTAATTTAGTTAATGGTACCCCCTGAGATGAATGTAGATGAGTATCATAAGACCCAGGGCATTGCCAAAAAATGAGAGGTGGAAATATGGTGGAATTAACTAATCTATACAACTTAGATGTATACACCACCCGCGGAAAGTACGTGGGACGCATTCAAGACGTGATATTAAACATTAAAAAAGGTAGGGTTTCAACCCTAAAAGCCGTTGCCATGAATCCTGACAAAAAAACTGTTGGTATTAAAGACGTTATAACTAAAAGCATAAGAATAGTTCCTGAAGGAGATGAAATTAGACCTTTGAAAGAGGAAGGAACTGTGGAAATACCTTATGATAGAGTTCAAGCAGTGGGGGATATTCTATTAATTAGTCCAGAAATTAAGGAATCAAACGTACCTGCCAGTGCGGAGACTTAGATGAAAGTTGGCATTCTGGGATGCGGCGCCATAGCTAATATCATTACGAATTTTGCTTGTGAAGGAAAGCTTGGCGTTGAAATAAAATATTTTTATGATCGTGACATGGAAAGAGCCGAAAACTTAGCCTCACAAGTTGATGGAAGGGTGGTTTTAAACATGGAAGACATGTTAAGCCACGTTGACATGGTAATTGAAGCTGCATCACCCCAAGCAGTGAAAGAAATGGTTCCTACCATTCTAAAAAAAGGCAAAGATGTAATAGTCATGAGTGTGGGAGGCCTATTAAATCCTGAAACTAGATTTAAACTGGAAAAACTTGCCAAAAATAATAAATGTAGATTATATGCTCCTTCAGGCGCCATAGTAGGGTTGGATGGAATTAAAGCCGCGTCTTTAGGTAAAATTCAAAGAGTAACCCTGGTAACCCGAAAACCACCCCGTTCATTAGGGATCAACACTGAGAAAGAAACAATACTATATCAGGGAGAAGCAAGTGAAGCAGTTCAAAAGTTCCCCTTAAACATCAATGTTGCTGCTACCGTTAGCATGGCTGTCGGCCAAGAAATTGAAGTTAAAATCATTGCTGACCCCGACGTTGATCGCAATATGCATGAACTAGAGGTAGTGGGAGATTTTGGAGAATTTCAGACCATAACCAGCAATATTAGATGTTCCATGAATCCTAAAACAAGTGTTTTAGCAGCTTACTCTGCCATTAAACTATTAAACAGCCTAAATGAAAATTTCTTGGTGGGAACTTAAATCAATCCTATTTTTCAAACAAACCAAAAAGAATAAAATATCTACTCATATCTTCAAGAGAACTTTATCTGAATCTCAACTGAGATGTGCTGTATAAATCACTATATATTGTTTTATAAGATTCATTAAATTTAGAAGTAATAATGATCAAAAATATTATTATTCTAGTACTTTTATTTAAACAATCACCAAAAAATATAGGCATTTACTGATCATATGAAAGAATGTGAAATATTTTCCAGTTTGAAAGTTCCCTGCACTTCCAATATTGTGATAAGACTTGATGGTAGAAATTTCTCCCAATTATCTCGTAAATTGGAGTTTGAAAAACCTTATGACATCGAATTTGTCGAAATTCTCTCAGAAGCATCTTACAATCTTTTTAAAGAGTTTAATCCCAGATTTATTTACACTTTTTCTGATGAAATTAGTATGCTTCTAAAAGATGTGCCCTTTGGGGGAAGGGTGGAAAAAATTGATTCTGTTATGGCCAGTTTCCTGAGCGGAGCATTTACACGCGAAATTATGGGAAAAGATAAATATTATGAAATCTTTAAAGAAATTACACCTATTTCATTTGATTCAAGAGTGATTCCCCTCTCAAATAAAGGTGTGATTACGTACTTCCAGGAAAGACAGATGGAAGCATGGAGAAATTGTTTAAATGGATACTCCTACTGGACATTAAGGAAAAAACATTCAAAAACTGAAGCTATGAAAATTTTGCATAAAAAAAAGAGCAAACAGCTGCATGATATACTTTTCTACGAGGGAATAAATCTAGCCATGAAGCCTGCTTGGCAGAAAAGGGGTATTGGGTTATATAAAAAAAAGATTCAAGTTGAAGGTCTAAATCCTCTCTCTCAGGAAAAGGTCAAATCAGAACGAGAAAAAATTACCATTGATTGGAAGTTGCCCCGTTTTGATAAAAGATTTTTCCTTGAAAAAATACTCCTAGAATAAAAAAATTTCGTTAAATAAATGTGCAGTATAAGTTCATATCAACAATCATTTCCTTTGATAGTATTTCAATCAATGAACTATGTATAAAATTTTAATTAGTGATTCTGGAGGTTAACAAGTTATCTCCAGCAGTTTAAGTAATATCAATAATATTTATATGATCCTATGAATGAAAAAAAAACTTGGATGAATAAACTGATGGGTTTTTTCCTGGGAAATCAGGAAAAAAGGTTCCATGAAATCATAATCGAAAGAGAAGTTGTAGAAGAGATAATTCAGATAGCTAGACAATCCCATCCTCTGGAATTTATGGCCATGTTGGAAGGAAAAATTAGTGATGGAATTTTGAGGATAGAAGGACTTGTTTTTTTACCGGGAGAAAGATCAAATCATAGTGCGGTAATGAATTTATTTATGATGCCTATGACCACTGGCACTGTTGGATCAGTTCATAGTCATCCCATTCCCAGTGCTACTCCTTCTTCTGAAGACCTGTATTTCTTTGCCAAGAATGGGTTATTCCATTTGATAATAGCTAGCCCTTACATTGAAGAAAGTATGGTGGGATATGATACTTTTGGAGATGTAATTGACTATAAAATAGCCTAAGTCATATAATCAGCGCAGGAAAAATATTACTTGATAAAAAGGAAATAAATAAAAAAAAATATTTTTTAAATGTTTTTTAGAAAAAAAGATTTAATCATTAAAGTTCCACTGCTACAGCATCATACACATTGGGAAGTGATTTAATATCCTCTTCTACATCTTTGGAAACTTTTTGATCAACTTTCAACACCATAACCGCTTCTCCACCAGGTTTTTGTCTCCCAACTTGCATTTTAGCTATGTTTATATTGTGTTCTCCTAATTTGACCCCTATAGACCCAATTATCCCGGGGATATCTTTGTAACGTGCAATAATCATAGTTCCCTCAGTCTTCACGTTAACTTGATAACCATTGATTCGGACGATTTTAGGTTCTTTACCTAAAAATCCCTCTACACTTACTTGGTTACCTTCTGATTCCACTTCAATACTAATTAGGTTTTTATAACCCTTGGCATCAGTTCGTTTGCCTTCAGTTATTATGAAACCCCTATTTTCAGCAACAGCTGGAGCATTGACCAAGTTAACTGGCTCATTTAGTATGGGGTTTAATATTTCCTGTAATATTATGCGAGTGATTATATCGTGTTTTTGAATTTCAGCAAGTTCACCACAGTATGTTACTTCTAATTCAGTGATGTTGCCCTGAGTAGTTTGTATAATGAATTTACCCAGTTTTTCTGCCAGACGGAAATATGGTTTGATAATTTGAAAAGTTTCAGAGTCCATGACTGGCATATTAATAACATTTCGAGGAGATTCTCCTTTGAAGACTTTTTTAATCTCTTTAGCCACAATTATAGCAGCGTCACGCTGGGCTTCTGATGTTGAAGCCGCAATATGAGGAGTTAAAACAACATTATCAAGTTCAAAAAGTGAACTTCCTACAGGGGGTTCATTCTCAAAAACATCCAGGGCAGCCCCACTTATTTTGCCTTCAGAGAGTGCTTCATATAAATCATCCTCATTAATGATTCCCCCTCTAGCACAATTTACAATAAGTGTGTTTTTTTTCATTAAATCAAATTCAGGCATAGATATAAGGTGTTTAGTTTCTGGAGTTAGAGGTACGTGGATAGTAATTACATCTGAATTTTTTAATAGTGTTTCTAAGTCCACTACTTCCACTCCTAATTCAGATGCTGCTTCAGGAGTAATGTACGGGTCATAGACCACAATATCCATACCGAATGCTTTGGCCCTTATGACTACTTGACTACCTATACGGCCCATTCCCACTATGCCCATGGTTTTATTATTGAGTTCCATTCCCATGAACTGGCTTTTCTCCCATTTACCATCTTTAACTGAACTATCTGCAATGGAGATCTTTCGCGACAAAGATAAAATAAGCCCAATAGTGTGTTCAGCAACGGTTATTGAAGTTGATTCAGGTGCGTTCACCACCATTATCCCACGTTCGGTGGCTGCTTGCACATCCACATTATCTACACCCACTCCTGCCCTAGCAATAATTTTAAGGTTAGATGCGACTTCAATAACTTCTTTGGTAACCTTTGTCCTGCTTCTGACTATAATAGCATCAAAATCCTTAATATCCTTTACCAATTCTTCTGGAGTGATATCTGTTCGCACAATAACTTCTGCGACCTCTTTTAATTCTTCAATTCCTTTCTGGTTTATCTGATCAGCAATAAGTACCTTCATAATATCCACATTATCCATTTTTTTACCAGCCCATAAGGTCCAGTCAATTTCGTTATTTTATCTATGAAGGGATATAGATTTAAAACTGTTGTGAATATCAACTCTAAACGAAAAATATCTGATAGTCAAAAAGTACTGGTGATATTATTTGATGTGAAATCTGTTCTAAATTCATATTGTATCTGGAAACAGATAAGGACTTTCTCTCTTGTGATTTTTATTCCAATAATAATAATTATTTAAGAGATTTTTATTATATTAGGTGATAAATATTATTTTAAAGAAGATTGTACCTCTAATATCCTAAAAAGAACAAATTTTATATCGTTGAATTCCCATGTAATAAATAATTAAATTTTGTTAAAAAAAAATTGATAAAATATTTTGGGAGGTTTGATTATGGTCTCAGTGGATGAATTCATAATTGTAAGCTCAAACTATGTACCTGGATATGAGATTACAGAAACGAAAGGATTTGTATATGGTCTTACAGTCCGTAGTAGGGGTGTTGGAGGCCAAATAGGTGCAGGAATACGTTCCATGTTTGGTGGGGAAATTAAAGAATATGTAAATATGATGGAAGAAACTAGAGAAGAAGCATTATATAGAGCTATTGATCATGCCAAAGCAATGGGCGCTAATGCCATAATAAGCGCTAGGTATGATTCTAATGATATTTCCGACGTCATGCAAGAAATATTGGTTTTCGGAACTGCAGTTATAGCCCATAAAGTTGAATAACTTATTCAATCTAACAAAATTATTCCCTTAGAACTATGATTTAAATGTTGGAAGGTTACATCAAACTAAATGGACAAAAATTGCCCCGGACATTACTAGGAACATCCCCCTTCATTGGAGCACCCCAGTTTGGACACCGGGCTAGGCTTTACATTTTAGATTTATATCGGAAACCTGAAGCTATGGCCAAAATTATGGTGAAATCCTACCAGCTAGGAGTTAGAGGAATACAACTCTTACCATACCCTCCTGTGGTGGAAGCCCTTGAAATAGCGCGTGATGAAGGTTGCCCCCTTGATATTATAGGCACAACCCGTCCAGAAGAAGAAAACCATGATATAGAACTTTTATCAAATTTAGGTGCCAAAGCCATAATTTTACATGCAACGATAACAGATAAGGGAGATTGGAATAACATCAGCAGCAAATTGAATGATATCACTGATTTTGGAGCTATTGCTGGCTTAGCAACCCATTTACCATTCAAAACAACTGCAATCCTTTTAGAATCATCCGTCCGGGATGATTTCCAACTGTATATGGTTCCTGTGAATCGTTTGGGATATTTGATGGACTGTGATACTCATGGTCCTGATGAAAGAGAACATTTGAGGAAACTGATACATAAACTGGGTAAAACAGTGATTGCCAAAAAAGTACTTGCTGCAGGTATAATGACTCCAGATGATGCTTTTGATTACCTTAAAACACTGAATTATGTAGATATGGTGGCTTTGGGAATTGCTTCTGAAGATGAAGCTGAAGAAACATTCCACAAGCTTTTTCAACGCTGATTTTGTAAAAACAGTGGATTTGCGCAATTGAATTAATTTTTTATGATTAATTTAATTTTAATTACATTCTCTTCTTTCAGCCAGCATCTTCAGAAACTCAGCAGGGTTTTTCATTTCACCTATTTCCCAGTTATGAACCACAGGAACCCCGTCAATACAATCAACATCCTTTTTTTTCTCTAAGATGAAAACTGACTCTGTGCCAATGACATCAGAAAGATCCTTTAAATTTAAGGCCATTCTAGTGAGAGCCTTGTTATTCCTGTTCTTCTCAAGATCAGTTATGAGTGGTTCTGCTTTTTTTAATCTTTCCGATTTTTTAGTTTCAGGTTGGGCGAGTGCGTCGAATGGTGTTCGATTGGTGTTAATAACCCCAAATCCCAGATCAACCAATTCTCGAGGTTCACCTTCCCTCGATTCATGGGTTTTTTCATGTCGAGGTGCCTGAAATAGATTAACAGAAAGGGTTATCTTCATATCTAGGATACTTTCCAAAAGAAACGCAGTTTCTGGTTGTGCTCGCACCCTACCTGTCTCATATTTATATATGGTTTCCCTAGATACATGGGCTTGATCTGCCAGATCCTTTAAGGAGAGGTTCTGCTCTTCTCGAACATTCTTAATAATCTGTCCATCGATTTGTACATAATATCCGCCACGATCTGCAAATATTTCTGGATATATCTCCTCAACTACAATATTTCGAAGAGTTGTGGGTGATATTACAGGTATTCCGTGGCGTTCATAAACTACATCTTCTTCTAAAACCTCATTTTTGGATTTGAGTCCGATTAATATTGGTGATGCTAAGAAAATTTGTGCGACTCTTTTTATTTCTTCAGCATGGGCAATGCTGAAACCATCCACATTTACCAGTACCTTCATTAAAAGTAATAGTAATTCTCTGCGGGCCACCAGATCAAAACAACTTCTATCATATATATTAGAAGTATCAAAACCATGCTTGGAAAGTAGATCATTGATCTCAGTTAAAACTTGATCTCTATTGAATGGCATGATGGATGGCATCGTAAAAACACCTGGTGATATATTTTATGAATGATTTTGAAACTGATAATTCTGACTTGTTTCCTCTTTATGTTGGTATAGATGATACTGATTCAGTTAGTGGAATGTGCACCACTTATATATGTTCTGTGATATTGGATCGTCTTAAAGATTGCGGTTTTAAACTAGATGGGCCACCTCGACTAGTACGTTTAAACCCTTTTGCACCACATAAAACTAGAGGAAACGGTGCTGTATCATTTAAACTTATTTTGAAATCAAGAAATGAAATTAAAAAAGCTAAAAAGATTATTCTAAAAATGGTGCAGGAATTAGCGGTTTTAGAAGACCCTAAAACCAATCCAGGGCTGGTATTTTTTGAAGGAGATTTAAAAGACCAAACAAAGGTCGAACTTCGCGAATATGCACTGAAAACAATTCGAACTATTATCAAAAAGAAAGAAACTGAAAAACTGGCAAAAAAATTAGGGTTTGAACTTTTCGGATTTAAAAAAGGAATGGGAGTTATTGGGGCTCTGGCAGCTGTTGGCTGTCCTATGGATGATGCTACCTATGAGCTCTTGGCATATCGTGACCCATTAAACTATGGGAAAAAAAGAAAAGTGGACCTAGAATCTGTCAGAGAAATGGACAGACAAACCTATCCTGATACTTTTGATAATTTAGATAATGGTTATATGGCTATAACTCCCCATACTCCGTGTCCTGTACTTTATGGAATAAGAGGCGAGACATTTAATGCAGTTTTAAACGCAATGAAGCTAGTTAAAGTTTCAGAACCCATAAAAGGTTTTTTAATATTTCTTACTAATCAACACACCGATCTTCATTTGCAAGTTGCCAATAATATTTCGCAGATGGAAAAATTCCAGTGTTACATTGTTAAAGGGGTGGTTAAAGATTTTCCAGTGGTTATTGAAGGAGGGCATGTTATTTTCACCATATATGATAGTTCGGGAGAAGTGGAATGCGCTGCATATGAACCCACAAAAGATTTCAGAGAAATTGTGCGTCAAATAGCTCCAGGTGATCACCTGAGGGTTTATGGAGGAATTGGAATGAAGGGAACCCTGAACTTGGAAAAAATTCAGATAATCACTCTGGCATCAGTTTATGAATATATGAATCCATTTTGTGAATGTGGGAGGCGAATGAAATCTGCAGGAACCGGTAAAGGTTACAAATGTCCGGGTTGTGGGAAAAAAATGCGCAGCAATTCTAAAGAAAAAGTAAAAATTGAAAGAAAAATTAAAACCGGTTTTTATGAAGTCCCACCTTCAGCAAGGAGACATTTGAGCAAACCACTAATTAGAGGAATGTAAGTTTTAAATCAAACTACAGGGTAAGGAATATAGATTATAACTGTAAATCACTGGTAAAATATGAGTTGTAATAAAAATGAATACCAAAGATCTAGCGAAATTTATAATATCCACAAATTACCCCGAATTTTCCAAAAATGTTACTAGGCAAGCTAAACTCTGTTTTATGGATTTTTTAGCGGTTTCATTAGCTGGTTCTCAAACTAAAAGTGCACAAATCATGATAGACCTAATCAACAAAGGGCAAAAAACTGGCAAATCAACGGTCATTGGTGCAGCTCGTGCCGATCCAATGAATGCGTCATTAATTAATGGAGTTTCTGCCCATTCTCTTGATCTAGATGATGGGCATCGTCTAGCTCAAATTCATCCAGGCGCGTGTATAATCCCTGCAGCACTATCTTTATCCGAAGCCTATAGAAAAACTGGAAAAGATTTCATAACTTCCATAATAGTCGGATACCAGATTGCAATCAAATTAGGCATGATTCTAAATCCGGGTCACCGTGAAAGAGGTTTTCACAGCACAGGAACATGCGGCACGCTTGGATCGGCAGCTGCAGCTGCGAAAATAATGGATTTAACATATGAAGAGGTTTTAAACGCCCTTGGAATTGCTGGAACACAAGCAGCAGGTTTACTTGAGGCAGATCATTCGGGAAGCATGTCAAAACATCTCCATGCAGGTCGAGCTGCTCAATCAGGAGTTTTATCTGCATTACTAGCAAAAAAAGGTTTCACAGGAGCGCATACCATTCTTGAAGGGGAAGAAGGAATTTTAAAAACCATGGGTAATGATGATTTGTTACAGAAAGGTGCCCAAATTTTGGGCCAATATGAAAAATTAGAAATTCTCAAGGTTTACTTCAAAAAATATCCGGTTTGCAGACACCTCCACAGCTCTTTAGATGCCGTAAAGACTATTATGAAAAAAAACAATCTTCAAACTACTGATATACAAGATATAAACGTTGAAACCTATAACATTGCTGCTCTCCATAACAATTACCAACCTTCAACACCTGAAGGAATCAGGCAAAGTTTACCAGTTAGTATGGCCATCCTAATTAATGAAGGAGATTTAACTATTGAGAATATTTCAAAAATACCAATTGAGAATAAAATTGCTGAAACTGCTAGTAAAATTCGAATAAAAAAAGATGATGACCTCAACATTGATTATCCTCAAAAAAGACCAGCTAAAGTTACTATAAAATGTAAAGATCATATTTACACCAATCGAGTTGATCTGGCAAAAGGAGAACCTGAAACCCCATTTAGCAAAGAAGAATTATTAATAAAATTTAAAAAACTCAACCCACATGTCAATTTAAACCATTTAAAGATTTTAGATGATTTAGAAGATAATTATGTATTTAATCTAATGAATAAACTTAATAATGAATTTAAAAAGAATTAATGAGATTATCAAAGAGAGTGTTAGTTATTAACCTACAATAAAGAAGAAAAGTGATTTTATGGACACTTCTAATTTTTTGAAGAAAAATGGAATCATAAAACTTGAAAAGTTAAAAGATTCCATCAAAAGGTTTCCTGATGGTTCCCAGTACCGATTTGAAGTTCCCGGTATTCAGAAACCAGAAACTTTAGAAAGTTTTCTGGATGCTCTGGATAAATATGAAGTTAGAGTACATCGAGTAACTCAAACCAAAGGAATAATGCTCCTAACAGATCATGAGATAATTGAAATGGCAGACATGGCTCGAGATGCAAAGATAGAACTATTTTTGAGTGTTGGTCCTCGTGCACCCTATGATACAAGTGCTACTGCCAAAACTCCGGAGGGTGCTAGGATAGGATACCGTCTTAGGGGATATGATAATCTTAGTTATGCCATTGAAGATGTGAAAAGAGCTGTAGACTTAGGTGTAAGGGGAATAGTAGTTTATGATGAAGGACTGTTATGGGTTCTCAATAAAATGCGACGAGAAAGAGAACTGCCAGCCAATGTTCACTTCAAAGTTTCAGCACACTGTGGTCATGGAAACCCTGCATCGGCACTACTTTTGGAAAAAATTGGGGCAAATTCATTTAATCCAGTGAGGGATTTACAAATACCAATGCTAGCTTCTATAAGAAAAGCCATTAATATCTCTCTGGATGTTCACATGGAAAACCCTAAATCTTCCGGGGGGTTCATCAGACACTATGAAGCTCCTGAAATTATTAGAAAAGCTTGTCCAACCTATTTGAAAACAGGCGGATCAGTTGCGGCTCACCATGGATACGATACAACACTAAAAGAAGCAGAAGAAAGAGCAAAACAAGTTTTATTGGTTCAAAATATGATTAACCGTTTCTACCCTGAAGCAACCATGTCTTCTATAGGAGTGGCTGACTTAGCCATACCTCACTAAATCAACATATCACTATTAATGAAAATGTATACTCTGGATGATGTAATGTCTGAACAAATTCGTGAAATGGTAAAAAATGCAGTTGTTGAAGCAAGTACCACCTTCAAAGAAGATCAAATTGCTGCTTATGAATTTGCAATTAATAAAGAAGAAAATGACAATTCCAGGTGGGTGCTGGAGTTGCTCCTTGAAAATGCACATTTGGCAAAAAATAATCAAGTTCCCCTATGTGATGACACTGGAATTCCCCACATTCTAGTTGAAGTGGGTCCCAACACAAGTATGCCGGAAGATTTTTTTGATAATCTAGAAATGGGTGTGGCCGATGGCCTTAGAAATCTTCCTGGGAGGTCAATGGCAGTTTTGGGAGATGATATTCAACGGATTGAACAGAATAATGGCCTTTCTGAGGATCCTGGGAAGGTGACTCCTCCATCATTTTTGGTTGATAAAATGGATGAAGAGGGTTTGAAAATCCATGTAATTATGTTAGGTGGTGGTCCTGAGATTAGAGCCCATACAAGTCGTGTTTTTCACCAGAGGGATCATGAAAAATTTTTTAAAGAAGCGTTGACATGGATGAGATCAGAGATTCCTAAGTTGGGATGCACACCATGTATTCCTGTATTGGGCATAGGTCGAACACATTTTGAAGCTTCTTCACTATTGTTGAAAGCAATGGTATATGGGAACCTTAAAAACCAATCTCGAATTGAAAATAAAATAACCAACTATTTAAATCAAACAAACATAGGTGCCCTTGGTTTAGGTGGGTCAGTGACTGCTCTAGGCTCTTTGGTGAAGGTTGGACCTCAGAGGGCCAGTGGCGTTCGTATCATTAGTATGAGACCATGTTGTTGTGTGGAACCAAGAAAAGCATCAATTTTCCTATCACAAGATTTATTGGAGTGAGTAAAATGGCAATTGGAAGAGAAACTGTGGGAAATTTGTTAAAAATTACCAAACCGAGATGGAAAACTTCCATTACTAAGGTGGAACCCAACCGAATTATCACAAGAGGATATCCTCAGGAAGATTTGATTGGAAATATTTCTTTCCCGGAAATGGTTTATTTACTCATAAAAGGTGAACTTCCCAACAAAAATGATGCAAAAATGTTAGAAGCTGTTTTAGTCTCTTTCTGTGATCATGGAGTAACTCCACCAAGCACTCAAGTAGCCAGGATAATGGCATCAACCGGAGCATCCATGAACTCCTGTGTTTCTGGAGGGCTTTCTTCATTTGGAAAATACCATGCAGGAGCGTTAGAACATTCCATGCGCCTTTTCCAAAAAATAATAAATGAAAAAGCCGATTGTAATGAAGATATAACTTCCGGTAATGGTTTGAAAGACTTAGCACTTACTATAGTAGAACAGTATATTGAAAATGATGAAAAAATACCAGGATTTGGGCATAGATTCCATGATAAGGACCCTAGACCTAGTAAATTAATAATAACAGCTAAAAAATATAATTGTTTTGGTATTCACACCGAATTGGCAGTTAACATTGATAACCTTCTCCGGGAAATGAAAGGTATCCGGATTAACATAGATGGTACTAATGCAGGCATACTATCTGATATGGGTTTTGACTGGAGATTTGGAACAGGCATATTCATGATCGGGAGAGTTCCAGCTTTAATTTCACATATTTATGAAGAAAAAACTTATGAAACTCCTTTTAGAAAGTTTGTTGAAGTTGATGATGTGCGTTTCCATGAATTTGATTCTGTAGATCATAATTTAAAGAAAAGAGAACTTTGAATTACTAATAAATCTATTAAATCTTTTTTTCTACTCTGAAAAATAAATAGTAAAAGATATATATGTCCCTTAATAGATTTCCGTTTATCATGGTCATATTAGGGTGATTTAAATGACAACGATATCGGAAGCGATAACAACGATAAAGAAGGCTGAAAGTGATGCTGATAAATTATTAAAGGACACGAAAGCCAAATCTTCTGAAATGATTCAAGAAGCCAAATCTAAATCAAATGAAACCATAGAAAAGGCAAAAGAATCGGCTCATAGTGAAGCTGAAAAAATTACATTTGAAGCCGAAACCAATGCCAAAAAGGAAGCATATCACATAACCAACAAAACCAATGAAAAAGTAGAGATAACGAAAAGTAAAGCTACCGGTATGGTTGATGAGGCTGCAGAAATCATTGTAAAAAGCATATTATAGTGTGAGTACCATGTTCAAGCCGGCAAGGATGAAAAAGCTCAGGATAATCACCTTGGACAAGTACGCGGATTCTGCGGTGAATGCACTGCACGAAGCAGGATTGGTCCAAATTGAAGATATATCCGAGCGAATACAACAGGACGCAGAATGGAGACAAATCCTGAAACCATCCAGTGCCTCTCCTTTTACTGGTAAAGTTTCCTCCCTTTTGATGAAAACATCGGGCACAGTTGATTTTTTAGAATCAGTAGCCCGGAAAGAGAAGGGAATTTTACCTTTGGTGAAGGGTTTTATTAATCCTCCCCCTATTGAAAAAGTAGAAGTAGATGCACTGTCTGTTCAGGATCTTATAAAAAAGGCCGAAAATACCTTGGGAGAAGTTGAATCCGAGACAACCCCTAAGGAAGAAAAATTAAGTCAACTTGAGTCTAAGAAAACTGAATTTGAAAATGCCCTTAAAGTGGCGCAAAACCTTATTAATTTTGATCTTGATCTTGCTCTTCTGGAAGGATCAGAGTATGTTTCTGTTATTAGCGGAAAAATATCCTCAGAATCCTATGATAATTTCATTTCAAATCTAAATGACATTACTGATGAAATAGTTGTTTTTGACCAGGAAAGTGATGAAAAAGGATTTAAAACACTAGTTATTGTAACCTTAAAAGCGCATTCTGACGAAGTGTTAACTCAGCTAAGGAAACTTGAATTTGAAAGATTTGAGTTTTCTGCCTTAGAAGGTAAACCCCTTGAAATAATCTCAAAATCTGAATCTGAAATCGAGTCCATTAGTTTAGAAAAGGAATCTGTATTAAATGACTTAGCAGATGTTTCTGATAAGTGGTTAAAAACACTTATAGGACTTAGAGAACAGTTAGAGATTGAAAAACAGCGTAATGAGATTTTTTCTTCATTCGGGAAAACTGAAAACACGATGATGTTTGAAGGATGGGTTACTGAGAAAAAATTAAAAGAAGCCTTGGAAACCATTGATACTTCAACAGAAAGCCATTCTATTGTAGATGTGACTGATCCAGATATCAACAATGATGAAATTCCAGTTCATCTTGATAACCCACGATTTGCCAAACCTTATGAAATGTTTGTGCACATGTACTCTCCACCAAACTATCGGGAAATTGACCCAACAATACTCATGGCAATAGTATTCCCTTTCTTCTTTGGTTTCTGCCTTACAGAAGCCGGTTATGGGATAGTTGACGCACTTGTAGGTTATATCATATTCAGAGGAATGGGAAGAAACAGTAAAACATGGGCTGACTTGGGCCTGATTATGATTGCTTGTGGAGTGTGGGCCATAATTCTTGGATTTGTTACGAACAGTTTTATTGGGGATTTTATACCCCGATTTATATGGGGTGATCCGAATTTATGGCTGCCAACCACTATTCACTCTATAAACTCCTTTGTGCACCCTGAAAACATCCTTATAATCGCTTTAGTTGTGGGTGTTATTCACCTAAACTTAGGTTTAATATTTGGAACTTACAACAATTTGGTACGAGGAGATGTTCGGGAAGCTTTAGGAGCCCAAATAGTATGGTTTGTCCTTGAAGCAGGAGTAGTGTTACTAGCAGCTGGATTCCTTTTATTTGGAGGAGGAATTCTCATGTACGCAGGAGTAGGTGTTTTTATTCTGAGTCTGATTATGCTCCTATACTTCAACGGTATGTTCGGACTAATGGATGTTTCAGGTTTCTTGGGAAACGTCCTTTCGTATGCTAGGTTACTGGCATTATGCTTGTCAACTGGAGGAATCGCTACTACAGTAAACATATTAACTGGGATTGTTGGAGAAATGATCCCTTTTATTGGAATAGTTCTTGCACCAATAGTCTTTATAGGAGGGCAGATTGCAAACCTTGCCTTCCAGACCCTGGGTGCCTTTATAAATTCATTGCGTTTGCATTATGTTGAGTATTTTGCTCAGTTTTACATTGGAGGAAGTCAGAAATTTAGGGCTTTCAGAGCCAAAAGAAAGTACACTGATTTAGGAGGAAAATAATATGGTAGAAGTCGCATTAGGAACAGCATTAGCAGCAATCGGTGCCGGCATGGCAGTCGGTTTTGCAGGATTAGGATCAGGTTTAGGTCAAGGAATAGCAGCAGCAGGGAGTGTAGGTGCTGTGGCGGAAGATGAAGACATGTTCGCCAGAGGTATCATATTCACAGCACTGCCTGAAACCCAAGCTATCTACGGTTTCCTGATTGCTATACTCCTCATGGTATTCACAATTATGGCTAACAAAGCACTGCCTGTGACTACTGGTCTGGTGGCAATAGGTGCTGGAGCTGCAATAGGATTCGCAGGTCTTGGTTCGGGTATGGGTCAAGGTATCACCGCATCTTCATCTGTAGGGGCTGTAGTTGAAAACGAAGACATGTTCGCCAGAGGTATCATATTCACAGCATTATCCGAGACCCAAGCTATCTACGGTTTCCTGATTGCTATACTCCTCATGGTATTCGGTGGAATTCTGGGATAATTCCGGGATGATAAAGATGAGTGCCGGGACAGAGAAGATAGTCTCAAGTATAATGTCTGATGCCCAGATCAAAGCAGATTCCATATTAGCTGAAGCTGAAAAAGAAAAACAATCCATTCTCTCTGAAGGTGAAGCCCAATCAGTTATCGAAAAGGAAAAAATCTTAGAGAACGCGGAAAAAACCGCTAAAATGAGATATCAGCAAGTTATCTCAGAAGCTAAGATGAATTCCAGGAGAATGGAACTTGAGGCTCGAGAAGAAATAATAGAAGAAGCTTTCGAAAAAGCCGAAGAAAAGCTTAAAGAAATTGCTTCTTCAGATGCATCAGAATACAAGGCATCCCTTGAAAAAGTGATTATAGAAGCAGGTACTGAAATTGGCGGAGGAGACCTTGTTATTCTTGTAAAAGATACCGACGTTACTAAAATAAAAGGTTCATTACCTACACTTGAAAAAAGTATCAGTGAGAATACCAGCAATCCTACCAAACTGGAAATGGGAGCAAATATAACCACCATTGGCGGTGCCATTGTAAAAACCACAAACGGTGAAATAGAGGTAAACAACACCATCGAAGCAAGGATGCTCCGCTTTAAAAAATCTCTAAGATCCGAAGTTGCAGGGATACTATTCAAATAGGGGGAATTAAATGGCAGAGGATCTTACTTCATTAATCACTGGACTCGGATTTCCTAATATTGAAGCGTTTTTAGCACTAATGTTCCTTGTACTGGCCATTTTCGGAGTAGTTATAGTAATATCAACCCTCAGACCTGTTCTAAGTATGTTCCCCTACACTTATCCCAACGCCAGAATAAGAGCTAGGATAGGGAGAATATTCGATGAAAAACAGTTTCAAGAAATTATCGAAGCAGGCAGCATTGAAGAAGTGAAAAACTACCTCCGAGGATACCCAGATTATGCAAAATACATTGACCAGTACCCCTTGGAAAAAGCTTTAGACACACAATTAGCTGAAAACTACGATTTAGTAGCACGAATAACCCCTGAAAACAGCAGAGCAGCATTCAGGTTTCTCTTGAAAAAATGGGATATAAAAAACATTAAAAGCGTGATAATTGCCAAGGAAGCCGGGTTAACCACAGAAGAAACAATAGACTTAGTTATACCATTTGGAGAGCTCACTGACAAGTTAGACACACTTATAGATGCAGATGACATCAACGAAGTATTAAACACTCTGGAAGGAACAGAATACGCTCCAATACTGGAAGATGCAATTCCAATTTATCAAGAAACAGGTAAATTATTACCATTGGAAGCTTCTCTCGATAAATACCTCTTAAAAAATCTCTTAACAACTGTTGCCACCCCTGAAGATGACAACACCTCACACCTAAAGACATATGTGGGAAACATGGTAGATGGATCTAACCTAAAAATCATCTTAAGGGCAAAAGTTGATGGATTGAAATATGAGGACATTGAACCCTACATGATCAGTGCTGGTTATCAGATTAGAGAATGGAAATTAAAAGACTTAATGGAGTCAGAAGATGTTGCAGGAGTTGTTAGTGGATTGGAAGGAACTGAATATGCTCCTTTACTTGCAGAAGCAATGACCACTTACAATGAAACTGGTTCCATTTCTGCCTTTGAAATCGCTCTGGACAATAACATAGTGGAAACAGCTAAAAAGATATCATTGAAAAATCAATTCGGAATTGGGCCAATGATTGGATTTTTAAGTCGAAAAGAAAAAGAAATCAAAAATTTGAAAATTATAGTCCGTGGTAAGCGGGAAGAAGGATTTACCCCTGCTATGATTAAGGAGATGTTAGTATGAGTTCAAAAATAGCAGTTATGGCAGATCCAGACACAGTAACCGGTTTCATGCTTGGAGGAATTAAAGACGGATTTCCTGTAAAAAACATGGAAGAAGCAGGAGATAAATTAAAAGAACTTGCCAAGGAGTACTCCATTATAATAACAACTGAAAAAATAGGAGACAATTTCAGAGAAACAATTGAAAAAATGAGCAGTGAAAGTGCACTGCCTATGATAATAGAAATACCAGATAAAGAAGGCTCAGTAGAAAGGGAATCAGACCCAATCAGAGAGCTTATAAAACGAGTAATCGGGGTAGAGATGGTAGAATGACTGCCGAAGGAAAGATAATAAAGATAGCGGGTCCTGTTATAACCGCTGATGGTATGAAAGGGACCCAGATGTACGAGATGGTTAAAGTAGGTGATGATAAACTCATTGGAGAAATCATCGAACTAGAAGGTGACACAGCCACCATCCAAGTTTACGAAGAAACAGCCGGAATGAAACCCGGAGAAGTAGTTGAAAGTACAGGAGGGCCACTCTCTGTGGAATTAGGACCTGGGATTATTGGTTCCATATTTGATGGAATCCAGAGACCCTTGGAAACCATCAAACTAAGCGTGGGTGATTACATTGAGAGGGGTGTAGACGTACCTTCACTACCAAAGGATAAAAAATGGACATTCAAACCCACGGTCAATGCTGGCAGTGAAGTGCAAGGTGGAGACATCATTGGTGAAGTGCAAGAAACCACTGCAGTAATCCAGAAAATAATGATTCCACCAAATGTATCTGGTACCTTGAAAAGTATAGTTGGAGAAGGCCAGTACACCATAACTGAAGATATTGCTGAGGTTGAAACACCAAAAGGTCCAGTTAAAGTTCAGATGATGCAAAAATGGCCGGTGAGGGTTGGAAGACCATATAAAAACAAGTTAGACCCGGACATACCCTTAGTAACCGGTCAAAGAGCACAAGATACTTTCTTCCCAGTGGCTAAAGGTGGAACCGCAGCCATACCAGGACCATTCGGGTCTGGTAAAACTGTTACACAACAACAGTTGGCTAAATGGGCAGATGCCGACATCATCGTTTATGTAGGATGTGGTGAAAGGGGTAACGAGATGACAGAGGTTCTGAAAGAATTCCCAGAATTAGAAGACCCTAAAACCGGGAAACCATTAATGGACAGAACAGTTCTCATCGCTAATACTTCAAATATGCCTGTAGCAGCCAGGGAAGCTTGTGTGTATACAGGTATTACTATTGCAGAGTACTTCCGTGACCAAGGTTATGATGTGGCTCTGATGGCTGACTCCACTTCCAGATGGGCAGAAGCAATGAGGGAAATTTCAGGACGATTAGAAGAGATGCCTGGTGAAGAAGGATACCCTGCATACCTAGCATCACGTTTAGCACAGTTCTACGAACGAGCAGGACGAGTGACCACAGTAGGAAGCAAAGATAAGATTGCATCTGTTAGTGTGGTTGGTGCAGTTTCACCACCAGGTGGAGATTTATCTGAACCAGTTACACAGAACACCCTACGTATATGTAAAGTATTCTGGGCACTGGATGCATCTCTTGCAGATAAACGTCACTTCCCCTCAATAGACTGGCTACAAAGTTACTCATTATATGTGGACAGTGTAGAAGGATGGTGGGATGATTCAGTCAAAGCAAATTGGAGAGCAGCAAGGGACAATGCCATGGCACTCCTTCAGAAAGAATCAGAACTACAGGAAATCGTTCAACTGGTGGGACCTGATGCCTTGCCTGACAGAGAAAGGATCACCCTAGAAAGTACTCGCATGATTCGGGAAGACTTCTTACAGCAGAACGCTTACCACGAAGTTGACACTTACTGTTCACCTACTAAACAGTATCAGATGCTTGAAACTATCCTCCGATTCCAAGAAAAAGCTATTGCTGCCTTGGAAAGAGGAGCAGCATCCAGTGATCTGACTGACTTAAAAGTCAAAGAGGAAATTGGAAGAATGAAATTCATCCCAGAAGATGAATTTGACGCTGCAATTAAAGAAATCCAGGAAAAAATAGACAAACAGACAAGTGAGGTGTGAAAATGAACGCTAATATCAAAACCAGAGAATATACCACAGTTAGAGAAGTGGCTGGCCCTCTCATGATCGTAGAAGGTGTAGAAGGTGTTGCCTATAACGAAATAGTGGACATAGAAACACCAAACGGTGAAATGAGAAGAGGACAAGTCCTGGAAGTTAAAGGTGACGTTGCTGTGGTTCAAGTTTTCGAAGGAACTAGTGATCTAAACACTGCAACAACTAAAGTACGATTTACTGGAGAAACAGCTAAGATTGGGGTTTCGCTAGACATGCTTGGACGAGTATTCAGTGGAACAGGAAGTCCAATAGATGGTGGGCCGGAAATCATCCCTGAAAAAGAATTAGACATAAATGGAAGCCCAATGAACCCATCTGCCAGGGAATTCCCAGCAGAATTCATCCAAACAGGTATTTCAACCATAGATGGTATGAACACGTTGGTACGTGGACAGAAACTACCCATCTTCTCTGGATCAGGTCTTCCACACAATGAACTGGCTGCTCAGATCGCCAGACAAGCAAAAGTGTTAGCCGAAGAATCAGAGTTTTCGGTGATATTCGCAGCCATGGGTATCACCCACGAAGAAGCTAACTACTTCATGCGTGATTTTGAACGAACAGGAGCACTTGAAAGAGTGACTGTATTCATGAACTTGGCTGATGACCCAGCAATTGAAAGGATCATCACCCCCCGTATGGCTCTAACAACTGCAGAGTACTTTGCATTTGAACATGACATGCACGTGCTGGTTATATTGACTGATATGACCAACTATGCAGAAGCTCTAAGGGAAATTTCAGCAGCTCGTGACGAAGTACCTGGACGAAGAGGATATCCTGGTTACATGTACACTGACCTTTCCAGTATATATGAAAGAGCAGGCCGTATTGTAGGAAAAGAGGGCTCCATCACACAGATGCCAATACTGGTGATGCCTCAAGATGATATTACTCACCCTATTCCAGATCTAACTGGTTACATTACTGAAGGACAGATTGTGCTCTCCAGAGACTTGCACCGTAAAGGAATATATCCACCAGTAGATGTGCTCCCATCACTATCACGATTGATGAGCGGCGGGATTGGTGAAGGACAAACCCGTGAGGATCACAGCGGTGTATCTGACCAGCTTTACTCTGCATATGCTGAAGGACGTGACTTACGTGATTTAATGGCAGTAGTAGGTGAAGAAGCACTGACTGAACGTGACCAAAAATTCCTAAAATTCGCAGATGACTTTGAAGACAAATTCATCACCCAAAATAGGGATGAAGACCGATCTATCCAGGAAACATTGGACCTTGGTTGGGAATTAATGAGCTTGCTACCTGAACAAGAGCTTAAAAGGGTACGTGCAGAGCACATTCCTAAATACCACCCTGCCCATAAATAAAACCCATCCTTACTTTTTGAGAAATAAAATAGAGGGATGAAAAATGGCACAAGAAATGATTGAAGGCATCAACCCCACTAGGATGGAACTTTTAAAACTCAAAGAGAGGGAAAAGCTGGCAGTTAAAGGCCACAGCCTCCTTAAAGAGAAACGAAATGCTCTAATCATGGAGTTTTTCAACATCCTTGAGAAGGTTAAAGGATCCCGTGAAACCGTTGCCAAAAACCTCGAGGAAGCTTACCGTGATTTAACAGCAGCCCAAATAAACATGGGTGATCTTGCAGTAAAAAAAGCGGCCATGTCGGTTACTGAATCAGTTGATGTTGATATCGATTCTAGAAGTATTATGGGAGTGGTGGTTCCAATAATTGACTCTGAAATTCAGGAGAGAACTATTGTTGAACGTGGCTACGGATTCATGGATACCTCCGTAAAAGTTGACGAAGCAGCTAAAAAGTTCGAAAAATCAATCCAACTCATTATTGAACTGGGAGAAACTGAAAAAACAATCATGTTATTGGCAAGTGAGATTGAATCCACTAAAAGACGTGTTAACGCATTAGAACACATCATCATACCCCGATTGCAGAACACTGTCAAGTATATTGAAATGCGCTTAGAAGAGATGGAAAGAGAAAGCTTTGTACGCTTGAAGATGGTTAAAAAGTCCATGGAAAGTGAGGAGGCTGCCAATGGTTAGAATAATAACAAGACTGGATCAGGTTAAAAAAGAACAAATCAAAAAGGCCAAACCTGTCATTGATTTCGAAATCGGCAACATCTCAGGAAAAGTTCGTGCTATTATCGCTGCTGAAGAGAAGGAATTTAAAGCAGGGGAAACAAAACCAGTCCAAATCAAAAAAATTAACATCAACGCTAACCACATCTGTTTCATAAGTGCTTATGGAACTAATATGTATGGACATGCTCTGGCAGTTGGTGAAGAAACATACCTTCCCATAAGCATGGAAAGAACAGCAGATCACGCCCTTTTCGCAGCAGCATTGGACTATAAAGTAGAAAAAGAGGATTTATTAGGCATTTTGATACTTTTACCTGTAGATATCAACTTCTAATAGATTAAAGTGCGAAAAACTGCCTATAACATATTTTTTTTATAAATTTTTTTAATGATAATTACCCTACAATCCACCTAATCTACCTTTTATATAGTTATTAAGTGGATCTTTGGCATCTTTAATCTGAATGTATAATTCATCCAAAATATAACGCACAGCATGATATGATTCTAAGGTTTCATCACGTTTTTCTTGAAGTTTTTTCAACTCTTTAACCTTAGATTTCCCTCTAACTCTTGATATCACTCCTGACGAACGACCTTCCGCATAATCAACATTTATCTTATGTTTTTTTTCTAAAAAATCAAGTTCAATGTTTTGAATATCTTTCTTAACACGTTTTATAAGCTCAGCAACTATATTTTCCCTTTCATTGAGTTCAGCTAAAATCCGTCTAGAATCCGCAATGGAATTAGCTTCTAAGTCTATATCAGATAATTCTTGTATCAATTTTTGGTACTCTTTAATTTTCATTCATGCACCAACAAAAAAGAATTTATTAAAGTTATAGAGTTTTTACGGGTTAATATTTATAATAATCTTAAAAATGTTATCTTCAACCTCACAATATGTATTTAAATCATCATGCTCCTTTTCCATATCTCTAATCTTGTAAAGAACATTTGTAATAGAATAAGTATGTAAAATCCCTGTAATATTGTCTGGTTTAGATGATATAAGAAGAATTATCACTTGGTTTTCATTAACCAACACGTTATAATTTATGGCATTAATGTATATGGTATCCGATAATCTGAGAAGTAGTTTTATGTGTTTAATTGGAAGGCCACTGGTACTGATAATATTCTTTATCTTGTCATTTTCTCTGCATTGCTCTATATCAATATCCACAATATTCACCATGTTTAATTCTATACTACAATATTATATTCATCAAAGAATAAAATCTTAACGATGATTGGGGATCAAAACCGAAACAATAGGCTTCTGAAAAAACAGATCATGAGTCTTAATCGTCATCTTCCCAAGGAAAGAAAAAGTTTAAAAGAACTTTTAGGAGAAAATAAACCCCATGTACTGGGAACAGATGGAACAAGGCATCGTTTTAAAAGAAATGAATTGAAAAAAATTTCTTCTATTATTCCCAATGAATTATGGGGGCAATTAAAGCTTCCAATTTATATTGAGATTGATTCTGATTCTAGTGGATCCAGGATAACTGGAAAACTTGAATGCCAGATTTTTTGCCAGATACTGGGAAGGGATGATTGTGATGATGAAATCTATATTTACCGGCCAGACATAAAATTAGTAAGGAAAATATTGCCCACCACCTCACAGTATATATTTCTAGTGAGATGAAAATTTTATCTCTACATCTACGTTTTTAATCAATTGTAAAATCGCTTCAAATGAATGATAAAAATAAAGGATTGAATTTAATTATGGGATTTAAAAATTTATGGAAAAAATTGAAATCATTTAACCTCGACTTTTTATACGATTTTAATTGGGAAGAAATAAAAAAAGATCCGGATAAGATGGCCATAGTATCCATTTTAACTTTCGGTGCTGAGATAATGGTTACAGTGGGAATTGTAATTGGAACGCTCATTTATATTTATTTAAGGGTATTCACATAAATGATAATATTTTATACAATGTGACTTACATAACCGGTTTTAAGGATGTATAAACCCTTTGAACCAGTTTTTGAGCGGAGGTTATTGCATCTTCTTTATGGGGACTGGAAGTTAAAACTGTAACCACTGGTTCGCCTTTTTCAATAATTACTCCCTGATTAGGCAGGTCATGAATTCCTTTAAAATGCATGTTACCTACTTGTGATCTATGCTGGGCATGGATGATCATTTTCACTGCAAATCTTTCAGGAAGGGAAACTTTCATAAGATGTCCTTGGCAAGCTTTAAGATGAAGTTCTGCCATATTTACGCCTAAAACTATTTCAGCACATTCGAATGTTCCCTGCAAGCGGGGGTTTACCTCAACAACATATAATTCATCATTTTTAATGATGAAATCCACTCCATTTGAACCAATGAGGGATAGGTGATCAATTATTTTTTCGGCAGTTTCAGAGATTTCCCCATCTACAGGGTAAGGCACAATGTTCCCACAATATCCAAATGGTTCTAACTGCCCCAAACTCTTATTTCCTATGATTTGACAACTGTTTAATATTGTATGGGCTTCATTTTTTGTGGAAAGGACTGAAGCGCTGATATTTTCTCCATCAATAAATTCTTGCATAATCCAGTTATTTTCATCTATTTTTAGTAGGTTGCTAAATAGTTCTGATTTATTTGAATCTTTAATTAACAAGTTTAACATTTGAATTCCATAGCCACCAGAACCATGTCGAGGTTTGAGTATGAAATTTTTTTCAGGTGAATCACTGGCAATATCAAGGGCTTCATCAAAATCACCTATCATATAGGTATCTGGGACATTAAATTCAGATTTAAGTTTTCCAAAAAGGCGATATTTATCTTGAACATCTTGTATATCATAGTTTCCTATGATTTTATCTGATGGGAATCTACGTGGCGATACACCTGCACAAAAAATAATGCCATCAACATCATCCACCATTTCCAGAGCTTTTTCCTCAATCGCTTTGGAATCAAATCGTTCTAGAAATTTACCACATGATTTTGCTGGTTTTTGATTCAAAACAGAATTTGAAATATCAGCACATGGTCTTAAATCCATAACTCCAAAATAATCAGCAGAATAAACCGTATATCCTAATTTTTTAAGAGAACAAGCTACAGCGCGGGTGTTTGCACCTGCAACTAGAATTTTTTCCATGTAATTACCCTTGAAAATAAATAGTCCCGAGCGGAGTCGAACCGCCGTCACCGGTTCCAAAGACCAGTAGGATTACCACTACCCTACGGGACTAAAACATAAAAAAAGCCGTAACTACAGCAATCTCTTTTTAGACTGAGGTGATATTTAAACTTATCTACATCTTATTTTAAGTAGGTTAAATATTCTAAATTGATCAGGGTAACGCTCTTTTGTCACATTTTCTTTTAAAACGGCAACTACGGCATTTTCTGGGATTTTGAGTTGGCACAAACTCTTCGTTACCAGAGATCAAGTTTTGAACCCGGTTAATGAGGTTAATTATAACTGATTCTGCCTTATTATCGAAGTATGCTGACCAAAAAATGTTATCAGTTCCTCTCTGCCTTAAAGCAGCTGTGATTCCCCTTTTTGCCCCTATTATATTCTTAAATGGCTTTATCGTGTCCTTAAATGCCAGACAATAACCATAAACTTGGTTGATTGATGAAGCAAACGCTTGAGTGCCAGGTTTATCGTCTATAATGATGAATTCATCTGGAGTCATCCATACTTCATCAATATAACCCCTAACACCATAATGAACTGAAAGAACTGGCAGTTCTCTTGACAATATTTCAGTTGTTTTTGAAGTCTCTAACATCTCTTCAAATGTAGCCGGCTTTGCATCTTTTTTAAAATCCTCCTCTAAACGAGCGTGTTCTTTTGTTCCAACCACCATGTCTAGGGTGGGTTGCATTTGAATACCCTTTACATTTTCTAGATATATACTGTACTCACAGTATCCCTGTTTATTCAACCAGCTAATTGGGAAGTTATTTTGCCCATCCATTATCATTACTTGAGATATGTCAGGATGGGGTTTTGATCTGGTTTTGGGCATGATGAAACCTTAAAAAATTTTTTTATTGGTATTTTTTGTATTGAACTTTCTCTGAGTTGTCTATATTAAAAATGAATCTTTAAAAAAATATGTTTGATGTGAGAGCAGAAAATAAGTAATACATTATTTTTCTTTTTCCTCCTTCTTGGATAATCGACTTTTAATAACAGTCCATATATCCTTATCTTCTTTGTCTTTGATATCTTCTATCATATCAGTTTTAACTGATTTTTCTTTTGCTGTGGTTGCTTTTTTTAATATATCCAATTCTGATGACATTTCATTACCAGAAACTAATTTTTCGTCTAAAACCTCTTGTTTAACTATTTCAGGAACCCTATTAACATTTTTTTCGATTTTCAATGCATTTATAAGTTTAATTTTATCGTTTTGCAGAATTTTGATCTTTTCGTGGAGTTCCTGCTGTTTCCTACGAGTTTTGTTATGTTTATTCAGTAGATCTTTGTATGATCTGGAAAGTTGACTATGTTTCCACTCCAAATCAGCAAGTTCCCTTTTGTAATGATCTATGTGCATCTTATAGTCATTTTTTTGGACATTAATATCCTTAAACTCACCATTTTCATCGAGATACTGTTTAAAATCACTTTGAGGTATGATGAAAACTTCCATACTGCAGTCCAGATTATCAGACCGTTTCAGGGGAACAAGATACTGGTTGTACTCGTAGGTCTTCTTTTTACCAGCCACACTTTTTTTGGTCTTTTTTTTGTAGCATTTGACTGCAGATTTAACCATTTTCACCATTAAAATACCCCTCTAATGATTCAAAAATGAGTCCATTTAAAGTTATGATGCTCTTATCTAATGTTATGTTCTTGCAGTTCATAAATATATTCCAGTGCCATCCAAATGGATTCATATTGGATAGATGTGCACAAATATTGACTGGATATTTTTTTGAAAAAATATATTGATTTAATCTAAAAATGAGTATATAAAAGATTTCAATTAGTAATTCTAATTATTAGAACATCAAGAACTTGATTTTCATTTTAAACATGGTTTAAGATGTTCTTAATCAATTAGGACACGGAAATGTATATTAAAATTAGTGTGATATGTTAAAGAATATTATTATGAGCTATTGAATGTTATCCAATAATCATTAAAACTTGTTTCTGGCTTTGCTAGCTATGTTCAATATTTGTCGGTATTTAGCACGTAAATATCCATAATTTTCTTCGATAAGTTCTTTCATGAACTTATCCACACTTTCGTCGTCCAGAAAGTCGTGTACTTTATAAAGTTTTTGCACGTTAACAAATCTCCCTATGATGAACAATATTTGTTTTGAAAGCTTATATACTTAACGAAATAAAACTTCAATTTCGAATAGTACATACAATTCATCCGGAAAAAAATAAAAAACCAATCTAAAAAAAATCCTTCGTTACTTAATTTATCGGAAATTTACTCTAATTTTTAGATTCGTTAAAAAAAAATCTTAAAAAATTTACATCAAACTCTGTTCCTTCTTGCTAAATATAAATGCTGAGATCAAAACCATTGTAACAGCAAAACTGGTGATCACTGCCAAATCTAAATATAAAGGTAGAACTGATGAATGAAGGATAATTGCCCTTAAAGCATCAACCCCATAGGTTAAAGGATCAAGGTAAACAGCAGCTTGTAACCATGCAGGTAATCCTGTAACTGGGAATAGAGCACCACTTAAAAGAAAAATAGGCATTACTATAAAACTCATTATGAGGTTAAACCCTTCCATACTGTCAGTGAAGGATGCTATCAAAAGGCCCATGCCGGACAGTCCCAAGGAAATGATTATAATTACTACTGTTGATGCCAGGAGAATTGTAATATCCATCTTAACATTAACCACAAAGGATAGCAGAAGTAGAACTACTCCTTGAACTAGGGCTGTAGTACTTATTCCAATTGCTTTCCCTAAGACAATAGCTGGACGAGATATGGGAGCTACTAGTATCTCTTTCAAAAATCCGAATTGCCGGTCTTGAATCACACTAAGTCCGGAAAAAACAGAGGTAAACAAAATTGTTTGGCAAATAATCCCTGGAAAAATAAAAGCTTGGTATCCGCCAGGAGTATTGCCAAACCTTATGGCTGAACCTAGCCCAGTTCCGAATATTAAAAGCCATAAAAGTGGGGTCACCACTGATGTTAGTATCCGTGAACGGTAACGGAGGAATCTTTTGTTCTCCCTGAGCCATATAGTATAAATTCCTTCAATTTCTGCCATTTTTATTCCTCACCCTGAATGGTTCTGCCGGTGTATTTAAGAAATACATCCTCCAAGTTTGGATGCTCTAGTTCCACAGAATTCACAAAAATGTCCAAGTGGTTGGCAAAATTCACAATTTCTGGAACTAGGTAATCTCCCCTTTCAACCATAAGCTTAATTTCAGAGTCAGTTCTGAAGATATCCCTGACAAATTCCAGTTTTTCAGCTTCTTCCATGAATAGTTCGGGTTTATCAACTATTATAGTAATGGTATCTGCTTTAAGCTCCCTTTTCAAGTTTTTTGGTGAATCTGCAGTGATTATCTTACCCTGATTTATTATAGCCACCTCATCACATAGTTGGTCTGCTTCTTCCATGTAATGGGTGGTCATTAACACAGTAACATCTTGATTTTTATTTAACTCATTGATATATTCCCAAATACTCTCTCTGGTCTGAGGATCTAAACCCAAGGTAGGTTCGTCTAAAAAGAGAACCTTAGGATAGTGAATTAGTCCTCTCCCAATTTCCAGTCTCCGTTTCATACCACCCGAGTAAGTTTTAACGAATTCATCGGCCTTTTTCCCCAATGCAATGAGATCTAATATTTCGGTGATCCTGCTTTCTCTCACATCTTTTGGCACACCATACAATGAAGCATGCATTTCCAGATGTTCACGACCAGTGAGAATATCATCCAAGGCTCTTGACTGAAAAACTATTCCTATTGATTCTCTAACCTCTTTAGGATTTTTTACAACATCGTAACCATTGACTCTTGCCCACCCACTGGTGGGATGCAAAATAGTGCATAACATGGATATTAATGTAGTTTTACCCGCACCATTAGGTCCTAAAACTCCATAAACACTGTTTTTTGGAACTTTAAGATTAACACCGTTAACTGCAATAAAATCATCGAATCTTTTTACTATGTCTTGGGTTTCAATGATGTAATCCATGGTTTTCCTCCTTGGAAAAATCAACTTGGTAATAAATTGGGTAATGGTAATTTAAATGGTGTGTGATTTAATGCTATCGACCATTACCTTAATTGATAAAAAAAATAAAAATAATGCATAAACAATCTACAAAAAAAAACATTAAATAAATGGGGGATTCGTTATTGATATTTAAACTGATAAAATCAGAGGGGATTGCCCATCACTCCTATTTTATCGGAGTTAATGGGCAAGCTGTAGTTGTGGATCCGCGTCGAGATGTTGACATTTATATGCGCTTGGCAGAGTCAGAAGGACTTGAAATTACCCATATTTTTGAGACACATCGTAATGAAGATTATGTTATTGGTTCTCTGGAACTAGCTAATTTGACTGGGGCTGAGATATTTCATGGAAAAAAACTTGATTTTGCTTATGGGACTCCAGTCAGTGATAAAGATAAATTCATCATCGGATATATAGAATTAGAAATTTTAGAAACTCCAGGTCATACATTAGAAAGTATAACAATAGTACTACGGGATTTAAGAGTTTCAGAAGATGTTCAAATGATTTTTCCGGGTGATGTGATTTTTGCCGGTGAAACAGGACGTATTGATTTTTATGGATTAGATAAGCGATCCGAAATGGCAGGATTACTCTATGATAGTATTTTTGATAAAATATTACCTTTAGGTGACCAAGCAGTTTTATGCCCTGCACATGGAGCAGGTTCAGTTTGTGGTGCTGACATCCGAAGACAAGACTTCACAACCACAGGTTATGAAGCAAGAACAAACCCACAATTGAAATCGAAGTCTAGAGAAGATTTTATCAACTTAAAAATAAAAGAAGAACATTACACACCCCCTTATTTCAAGAAAATGGAAGATTTCAACAAGAACGGTGCTCCAATCATAGGGTGTGTTCCTCACCTTAAAGCAATACCTCCCAAAAAATTAGTGGAAATGAAAAATAATGGA
Organism: Methanobacterium sp.; assembly: GCA_012838205.1. NCBI lineage: Archaea > Methanobacteriati > Methanobacteriota > Methanobacteria > Methanobacteriales > Methanobacteriaceae > Methanobacterium > Methanobacterium sp. The sequence continues at coordinate 32,125 of DUPR01000036.1, read as the reverse complement.
GTTCAGATTTTGGATGTACGCAAACCCACCAGTTATGCTGGGGGCCACATTCCAGGGAGTCTAAACATTTGGAAAGAAGGTGTTGCCACATTTGCAGGGTGGTTTTTAAATTACGAAGAATCTATTGTCCTGGTTGATGATGATAGCTATGGAATAAATGACGTTAGGAATTCACTGATTAGATTGGGCTTTGATAATTTATATGGTTTTCTGGCAAATGGTTTCCCGAGTTGGTATGTAACTGTGGAAAATGTGGACAGTTTAAGACTTTGGACTGTTAAGCAGTTGAAAGAACACCAGTTTGATGGTGATTTCTTCCTCCTTGATGTACGTAAAATCAACGACTGGAAAAAAGGGCACATTGAAGGTGCTCATCATTTATACATTGGAGAAGTTCCTGAAAGGCTATCTGAAATTCCACAGGGCATTCCAGTGGTAGTGTATTGTGATTCTGGAAATAAATCCACCGTTGTCTGCAGTTTTCTCAAAGAAAATGGTTACAATGATGTTATCAGCGTGTTGGGAAGCATAACTGCTTGGAAAAAAGCAGGTTATCCTGTTAAAAGCTGAACCTATCAGTGAAAATAGGGGGATTTTAGATTTTATGAATTTTAATATAGTATGTGGATATAAATTTAGAGGATTGGTTGAAATTTGTCATTATAAATTGAAAATGAACTGCCAAGTTAAAAAAAAATAAAACTTGTCCCGCATTATTGCATCAAATAAGATATTCCATTCGAAATATAGTTATAAAGTTGAATTCCAAGACAATTTTATAATTTTGTTCTGTCTTGATAGGGTAGTTCTCTGAATTTAATAACAAATTTGGTTCCTTTACTTCTGTCAATTTCCATTACACCATTCAATTGATTCACTAATGTTTCCACAATCAATAAACCCAGTTTTTTAGAGTTTGCAGAATTGATATTCTCAGGGATACCTATCCCATCATCAGCATAAGTTAGAACGTATGAATCATTGACAGATTCTAGTTGAACAAAGATATTTCCCATATCTCGATTTGGAAATGCGTGTTTAATACTGTTAGTTGAAAGTTCATTTATTATAAGTCCGCAAGGCATTGCAGTTTCTATCCCCATTAACACATCTTCAACATTGGTGTTTATTTTGATGGAATTAGAAACTTGATATGAACGTTGAATGGCGGATAACATCTTATTTAAGTAAATTCCAAAATCAATATTGTTTATATCATTAGAGTGGTACAAATTTTCATGGATCATTGCCATTGCCCTGACCCTTCCCTTGCACTCATTCAAGATATCTGCTGTTTCCGTATCTCCGAATTGATGCTTTTGCAAGCTCAGGAGACTGGATATTACTTGTAAATTATTTTTTACTCTGTGATGAATTTCTCTTAACAAAATCTCTTTTTGCTTTAACGATTTTTTAAGATTATCCTCAGCGATTTTACGTTGAGTAATATCAAAAACAGAAACCATGCTCTTTTTTGTTCCCGGAATCATGGCTACAATCATGTGAATATCTTTAATATCATTATTGCGTGTTACTAATCGTGTTTCATAGTTTTTAGGGGCACTATCTGGATTTACTCTGCGGAGGTAATGATAGTCTTCCACCATGGAAAGTTCTTCCGGTGCAAAGAGTTTGGTCCATTTAATCTTATGTTCTATTTCTTCTTTTGAATAGCCAGTTAAGTTGGAAAACTCAGTATTAACCAGGGAAAGGGTTTTATCCTCTTCAATGATCGCGGTTGCTGTGCCTGTATTTTCAAAAATAGTGTGATAATAATCTTCTTGACTTTTTTTAAGTCTTTTTTCCATCCTATCCTTATAGAGGGCTACTTCAATTGATATTTTCAATTTACGATTATCAAATGGTTTGATGATGTAACCATAAGGCTCACTCAGCAAGGCTCTGCTAACAGTCCTATCATCAAGGAGGCCAGTGAGAAATATTATAGGAATTTTAAATTTTTTAATGTGTTTTGCTGCTTCAATACCATCCATATCCCCTTTCAAAACAACATCCATCAAAATAAGATCAGGTTTTAATTTTTTAGCTTTATCTATAGCTTCATCTCCACTGGATGCAACAGCTAACACATCGTAACCCATTAATTGGAGGCTATTTTTAAGATACATAACCTCCACAACTTCATCTTCAACAATTAGTATATGTGCCATATTACTCCCCATACTGGACTTTATCCTTGGCATCTGCAAATTGTCAATTAAGATCTTAATCTTAATTATGTATTTTAAAAATTATATAGTCATCTATTAAAGCATTGCGTGAATAAATAAGAGGAGAAATTTAATACACATAATTTATTTGTTGACTTTGATTTAGTCCATGAAAAAATATATATTAGACAATTGAATATATATTCACAATATGGCAAGACCCCGTAGATTCCGAAGAATATCACAAGAACCCCAAATAAGATGTTTTAAACCAGAACGAGAAGATTCAGAGAATATAAACCCTATTCAAATAGGGATAGATGAATTTGAAGCAATCCGATTAAGAGACTATCTTGATATTCAGCAAAAAAGGTCAGCAGAGATAATGGGAATATCTCAACCTACATTTCATAGAATATTGAATTCATCACGTAAGAAGATAGCTAATGCCTTAATAAATGGCAATCCACTAATCATCATCGGAAAGGATAGTGAAACTAAATACGAGTGTAATGAATGTGGATTTGAATGGCAACATCCCCGCAAAGAATACAAAAAATGCCCAGATTGTAAATCCACTAAAATAATTTTTATAAAGGATAAAACGCGTTCTGACTCTGAAGATTCATTACTACAAAGAAGATCATATGGAGGAACTGGACTGGGAGTTGGAGCTCCAACAATTTGTAAATGTCCAAATTGTGGCTATGAATCTCCAAAAACTCAAGGAGTGCCTTGCAGTAATAATAAATGCCCTAAATGTGAAACTCCACTTTGTGGGGCCGAAAAACAATAAATAAATTAATAAATAAGTGTTATTTGATGAAGAAGAATTGGTGGTTTAATGTCTTTCATAGAAATAAAAAATATAACCAAAACCTTCAATGGAGTTAAAGTCTTAGACAACTTGAATATCAACGTTGCAGAAGGAAGCATTCTAGGAATTCTCGGTAAAAGTGGTTCTGGAAAATCTGTCCTAATAAATATGTTACGTGGTATGAAGGATTACAAACCAGATAAAGGTCAAATAATTTACCATATCGCAATATGCCCTAAATGCCTCAGTGTAGAACCACCATCACTGAACAATAAGAACTGCAAATGCGGAGGAAAATTCGAAAAGATGGAAGTTGACTTTTGGAATGCTGATCGGAATATTTTCGCTGCAATCAGGCGCCGAATCTCAATAATGTTGCAGAGAACCTTTGCATTATACGAAGATGACACCGTGATTGATAATGTGCTAAAATCAATTCAAGGGCATGATGAAGAAGAAAGCACTTATTTAGCAATAGATCTTCTTGATTTAGCCCAGATGACACATAGAATAACCCATATAGCCCGAGATCTTAGTGGTGGAGAAAAACAGAGGGTAGTTCTAGCCCGTCAGCTAGCAAAAGAACCTATGATCTTCCTGGCAGATGAACCCACCGGTACTCTTGATCCCAACACTGCTCAACTGATTCATCAAGCACTGATTGAAGGTGTGAAAAGTCAGGGTCTCAGCATGGTAATCACATCCCACTGGCCTGAAGTAATGGAAAACCTCTCCGACCATGTGATATGGTTGGATAAAGGTGAAATAATTGAAGAAGGAGATCCTGAGACTGTTGTTAAGAGTTTCATGGAACATGTGCCTCAACCAAAAATTAGTGAAACCTTTGAAACAGGAGGACCCATCATCAAAATGGATGATGTTAAAAAGCACTATTACTCCATTGAAAGAGGAGTAATTAAAGCTGTGGATGGTATTGATCTTTCAGTAAATGAAGGGGAGATTTATGGTGTGGTAGGTCTTTCCGGAGCAGGGAAAACAACTTTATCACGCATTTTGTACGGACTCACCGATCCTAGCAGTGGCCAGATCGATGTTAAACTGGGAGATAATTGGATTGATATGACAGAAAAGGGTATTTTTGGTCGTGGTCGAATAAAACCTTACCTTGGAATTCTTCATCAAGAATACAGTCTTTATCCCCACCGCAATGTTTTGGGAAATTTAACTGAAGCTATTAGTCTTGAGTTACCAGCTGAATTTGCGAAGATGAAAGCATTATATGTTTTAAATGCTGTTGGATTCGATGAAAACTATGCAGAGAGTATTCTTTACAAATACCATGATGAACTGAGTGGTGGAGAACGTCATCGAGTTGCTCTGGCCCAAGTTCTTATTAAGGAACCTAAAATTGTAATTCTTGATGAACCTACAGGTACCATGGATCCTATAACCCGGGTGCAAGTTACAGACTCCATTAAAAAAGCACGTGAAGAGCTTGATCAAACTTTTCTCATAATCAGTCATGATATGGATTTTGTTTTGGATGTATGTGACCGAGCTTCCATAATGCGAGGTGGTAAAATCCTTAAAACTGGGATTCCCAGTGAAGTTGTGGAAGAATTAACGGTTACTGAAAAAAATAAGATGCTAAAAGAAGAAACATAAAAATAATACTGATTTTTTTAGCTTACCAATATCCATTTTCTAGATTATTAAGATTCGAAAAACTTTTTTTAAATAATTTAAGAATGTGATAATGTGTATAAAATTGTTTTAATTGTTCTGGCCATTGTTATTGTTGCTTATGCAGTGATAAATGATCCCGTGAATAATAATGAAGCAAAACTCCCTATAATCCTTTCAATATTATTTTTTTAAAAATAAATTCGATGCTACATTTATTATAGGGACATTGTATCAGATTGAATATATTGAACAATTAACGTCTGGTTTTAAACAATCCCTTTCAGCCCTATTTTCAAGATTACCTTTGTAAAAAAAAGGTCAAAGAATTTTCAATTAGTTTTTTAATTTATAGGAGTGATTTAACACTTGAATGATGAAAAAGATTTAATTTTGTTTTCAATATTAGTAACCAATTTTTTTGGTCAATAACTTTTGAACTTTGTCACTTTGTAACTCATGTAAAGCATGTTTTGCAATCCATTGAGCAGCTTTAGAATCACTTTTTAACATATTTTTTGAAACTTTAACAGATTTTCGATTTAAATTTATGTTTCTTTTTCCAATCTGCCTTAAAGCCCAATTAACTGCCTTTTTAACGTAAATACGGTTATCAGTTGATTCTCTAATTATTATTGGGAAAAATTGTTCAAAATTCTGATCAGGGGCTTTTTTATCATGAACTGCCAGAACCGCTATTAAAGTAAATGCAGCTCTTTTTACAAATTGTTCTTCCCGTGTGCTCCATTCAAATACTTTTTTATACGCGTAAGGAGTCTTATGGAATAATTTGATGCAACATTGATCACAGACTGCCCAAGTATCAAATTTAAGAACCCAATCATCCATTTGTTCTTCGGTGACAGCTTTAGGATCTTCAATCATACAAGCCAGGATCATGGATTCCTGGTAGCCTGCCTGCCATAGTTGGCTGGCTAAACCATGATCATTACTAGCCTTTTTGGCTATTCGCCGTAATTCTGGCATTCTTACGCCAAAAACTTTCTGGGGATTGATCCCAAAACGGGCCATCCCTTCAATATCATCGGAATTTGATAATGACTCTAGTTCTTGTATAATCTCTTTATATTCCATTTTTACCCACCAATCAAGTTTGAGATTTATTTTAAGTTAAAAAATTTAAAAGCATTTTCACCAAGTATGCGTTTTTTATCGTTTTCACTTAAATCTAGACTATTAATCCGTTGAACATCCCCTGAAGGGTTTATCCATGGATAATCCGAACCAAACATTATTCTTTCAGAGCCTATAGTTCGGATTAAGTCCACAGCTTCAGCGTCATCCAAGGTGGTTGGTGTATCGATGTGGGAGATGGCTATGGCTGTGTCAAACATGACATGAGGGAATTTTTCTGCAATTTCTATGGTCTGATCCCAGAAACCATTCCCCAGATGGGCAATGATTAACTTTAAATCAGGAAAATCTTCCAGAACATTTATCCATCTTTTTGGTTCGCCGAGTTCTGATTTTTCGTCAATATTTATACCTGAATGGGCGGTTATGGGTAAATCGTGTTTAACCAGCCATTCATAAACTGGCCACATCCTATCATCATCTGGTGCGAATTTTTGTGCAACAGGATGGATCTTTAAACCTCGCATTCCCCATTTAAGTTTGTGCTCCAATTCTTCAACGGGTTTTCGGCCAGTCATGGTGGGGCTTACAGAGATAAATGGGATGAACATAGGATATTTGGCTGGCCGATTTTTCCCAGTCTTGGTGATGGCTACAGTCCAGAAGTTATTGTTTTTAAGTTGATTATCAAGTGCAAAACTGAGTATAACTGCCTTATCAATGTTTGCAGCACTCATATCACCCACATAATCATCTGGTGTGCCGTAACTGTAATAACCCACACCATGTTTTTCTTTAATCAGTTCTACAACCATTTTTCCAACTTCTTCTGTTGGATGCAGGTGTACATGAGCATCTACTATCATAGATAAATCCTCCAAGTGACATGTAACTCCAAATGACATGTGAACTAGTTAAATCCCCCGTGAACTAGTTAAATCCTCCAAGCGATACATCCCCCATAATGTTTTTAAGATACTTATTCATCGAAAATCTCCCCTTTACCATCAATTTAAAAAAAATGTAATTTTAGACCTATTTTTTCATCACTGGAAAGCACATCTCTGTTAATAGGTCATCTTCTGGTGTTTCATTGGGGTCTGAGATGTAGGTCTCCATTGGAGGCCCTATGATTTCATATCCATTTTGGTAGGCGTACTGTACCAGTGCCCCTATTGTGCTCCCACATTCGCTGTAAGGTCCTTTATATATTGTTGATAGAACCAGTTGTTCAGGTATTGTTTTGATTTTTACTCGTCTTTCTTCTTCCGCTTCCCCTGAAATAGGCATTGCAATTTCATACATGAGCTTTTCTACTGGGACTTCCTGGGGGCTGTTGAAGTAAACACCAAATGGAGGGCCCATTATCTGCAGCCCCTTGGCCATTATAAATCCCACAACTTCCCCCATGAGTATTGGGACTTCTTCATAAGATCCCTTATACTTTATATAAGCCACTTGTCTTTTTCCAATTTTCTTTTCGACAATTTCCATTTTTCCACCTTTTAAAGATTTTCTTCCCTTTTAATTTCTTCAATAAATTCTTTTACCCATTCCATCTCAGTTTTAAGGCTTGCTAATGGCCTGCTGAAAAGCGCAACAACATAGTAAGGGGATTTTAATTCTTTCTGCATCTTCACTGAGCTTTCCAGGAATTTTATTCTACCCTGGGCCGATTCTAAGTAATTTTCCAGACAATCAATAACTTCCTGTGGTTCCAGATAGTTAAGATAAGCCAGGCCAAGATCAAATGGATTTATTAACTTTTTATTCCAAGAAAGAAGACTGGTTAGCTTTTCTTTCATGGTATTTTTTCCCAAGTCCGTGATGGTGAACACTTTACGAGAAGGTTTTCCTTCGACTTTTTCTAACTTTGATTCAACTAATTCCTTTTTTTCCAGCTTTTTTAAAACATAATAAATGGATGAAAACCCTATTGGGGTCCAATTACGCATTCCCCATCCTTCAATAGTCTTTTCCAATTGATAACCGTGCTGAGGTTCCTCATATAGTAGGCCAAGTATAGCTGTCTCCAAATCTGATATTCTAGACATAGAATATTCTAATATTATAATAATATTTAAATCTTTCTCCCACCCATATTTGAATCACAACAAAAAAAATAGATGAAGTTTATTTACTTCTGATTAAATAACAATGAACATTATTATACACAAAATTTTTTTACATCTCTGTTTGAGGAGCAAATTGAATGGAAATTCCTTTATTAAAAGAAGTCGTAATAATTATTGGTTTATCAGTAATTTCGGTCTTATTATTCCGTAAAATGCGAATTCCAGCAATTCTGGCCTTTTTCATCACAGGGTTACTGGCAGGTCCCCATGGTTTAGGACTGGTACCCATTGATGAAGTAAATTTTTTGGCGGAGTTAGGAGTCATATTTCTCCTTTTCACTATTGGAATTGAATTTTCATTGGAAAAAGTTTCACAAATAAAAAGATATGTAATTCTGGGTGGTTCACTACAGCTTACGTTAACATTATTAGCAACTTACCTTCTTTGTTCAAATTTAGGCCTTAATACCTCTGAATCTATTTTTATCGGACTTTTAGTATCCTTCAGCAGTACCGCTGTGGTATTAAGAATTCTTCAAGAAAAAGATCAAATTTATAGTATACATGGACAAATATCACTGGGAATTTTAATTTTTCAGGATATTGCAGTAGTATTAGTTATTCTTTTCATACCAATGCTGGCTGGTGTGGACAATGGTATTTTTAACAACTTGCCATTATTACTGGTCAAAGGAGTTGGTTTAATTGTATTCGCACTAATTAGCGCAAAATGGATAGTTCCAGGACTTATACATTATATAGCTCGTTTTAAGAGCCGTGAATTGTTCATCCTCACCATAATTCTAATATGTTTTGGAGTTACTTGGATGACTTCCAGTATAGGATTATCAACAGCATTAGGAGCTTTTTTAGCAGGGTTAATAATATCTAACACTGATTACAGTAATCAAGCTCTTGGAAATGTTTTACCATTTGCAGATATTTTCATGAGTTTTTTCTTTGTGTCCATTGGAATGTTATTAAATATTGGTTTTATTATGGAGAATCTTCTCTTAATAATCATTTTATCCATTATTGTAATTCTATTAAAATCATTAATAGCTGGTTTAACAGCAGGAATTCTGGGACTATCACTCCGAGTCATGATCTTGGTTGGTTTAATATTAAGCCAGATAGGGGAATTTTCTTTCATTTTATCTGCAAAAGGACTGGAATTAGGACTTATTAATGAAGGGTTTTTCCAGATGTTCCTGGCCGTTTCTGTAGTCACAATGTCGATCACTCCCTTTGTCTTGGCTGTTGCCCCACGAATATCACATTTTTCCGATAGGTTACCATTACCCCACCGAATTAAAAAGGGATTTTATCCTTTTAAAACTCCCCAGGAAAAAGTTTTTAGTGATCATTTAATAATTGTTGGATTTGGGGTAAATGGAAAAAACATGGCTAAAGCTGCCTCGAAAGCAGATATTCCCTATGTAGTAATTGAAATAAATCCCCAAATCGTCAAAAATGAAAAATCTCGCGGAGAATCAATCCATTATGGTGATGCTGCCCATGGAACAGTTCTGAAAAATGTTAACATTAAAAATGCGAGGATAATGGTAGTGGCAATTTCAGATGCTATTGGGACCCGTAAAATTCTTGATATCGCCAAAAAAATAAATCCCAACATTTACATCATCGTCAGGACACGATATATTCGGGATATGGAGAGTTTGTATCAAATGGGTGCTGATGAAATAGTGCCTGAAGAATTTGAAACTTCAATCGAAATTTTCAGCCGCGTGCTTGAAAAATATAGTTTGCCAAGGCAGAAAATTAATGACTTTATCCATGAAATTCGATCTGATGGCTATGAAATGTTTAGAACTCTTTCAAACGAGGAATTAATCACTTCCACTTTAGATGAGAGCCAAGATATTGAAATTACTTCAACAGTATTGAGTTCTAATTCAGATGGGAAAACTATTGGGGACTTAATAACAAATTATGATATTGAAATAGTAGCAGTTTTGCGAGAACATAAAATCTTTAAAAAAATTGGCGCTAATTTTAAACTAAAAAAAGAAGATGTATTGATTGTGAGTGGTGAAGAAGAACAACTATCACGTTTTGAGAAGTTTGACTGGTAAAAAATAGTTTTGAACAATATACATGAATTAATTGACTATTTTAAGGTTTTAAATAAATGAATATTAAAGTTGCTCCTATCCCCACTAAGTTAGCAATAAATTGAGATAAAGATAAGAAATAATTATTGAGTGATTCACTTCACTCCATAAAAAAAAATACTTTGGGGTTTTACATCTATGATATGCTTTGTTTGTTTTAATAATTTATTTAACTTCCAAAGGATCAATTATTTGAAATCAATCTTTCAACTTTTTTGAACTTTTTACAAAAAAATATGAAGCAGGACCAGGGAATGGATGGTAAAACTGGTAGAACAACCCCAAAACACCTATCTTCAAACATATCATGCCTAAACTGAATATAAATTTGCGTTTCGGCTTCCCATGAGTAACCCCAGATTCAGTTATTGTGACCTATTTCGGGAAATGTTTCTCAAACACACCCACCAGTTCTTTTGGTTCTTTAACGATGTAGGTTTCATACATTTTGGCCAGTTTTTCCACATGCTCCACATCTTCCTTTCGGATGGTTATCTTCAGATCCTTACCATCCGGCAGTTGGGTAATAGTAACTCCTTCTTCAACATCTGAAGGCAATATATACATGGGAACATCAGCTTTTTGACCCATTATTGCCGCATTGGAGATTAAAGTATCGCCCATCCTCATGGCAATTTTTGCTACAGTGTTAGAGGTTGCCGGAGCAATTAACATGCATTCATATTTACCTAATTGAATATTTCCTGCTAAAAATGGAGCATTAGCATTTATTTCTACCCAAACCTTATCAAAATTGGATTCAATATCATTAGATATTCCATAATATTTTACCACTTGATCTCCAGATTTTGAGATAAAAACTTCGATATCCACAATGTCCCCATAATCTTTCTGTATTTCCAGCATGAATTTCAGGGTTTCTAGTATTTTATCACCAGCACCGGTGATTCCCCAAGCAACTTTAGGTTTTTTCATGTTAAAACTTCCCTCCCAGTTCTGAATACCGATTATCTTAACAAAAAAAAATGGGAAAATAAAAATTCCCAAAAAGTTTTCATTACACCATTTTCAATTTCTTGTTGCCTCCACTCTTTCTTCTTGGCTCATGGAAGCTAATTCTTTAACCCGGTTAATGTCAAGTTTCAAATTTTCTGCCAAGCGGGTTCCATACTCCACATCACACTTGTAGAATAAAGCAACTTGACGATATTGGATGTTTTCGTTGGCATCGCCCAAGTGACCAGTTATATTAGAAATAAGGTTTGTTTTGGCTTCATCATCCATTACTCTCCGGTATAGTTCGCCGGCTTGGATGAAGTCAACATCTTCAGTTGGTCTGGTGTGTCTGTCAATGACAGCTTGAACTTCAATGGCTGGAGGTGCAAAAGATATGTCTGGTTCAGGACCGTTCATGGTGTTTGGGTAGTAGTTAGGTCTAGAACCTCCATTACCATCAACATTCATTGGACCGTCACGCTGGTAATTTGATGCTTTAGCATTTTTTGGCCTGTTAACTGGTATCTGGTGGAAATTCGCTCCTAATCTATGGCGTTGGGTATCTTCATACGAGAATAACCTTCCTTGAAGGAGACGATCAGGTGAAGGACCTATTCCTGGTACGAAGTTTGATGGGGCAAAAGCAGCCTGTTCTACTTCAGCAAAGAAATTGTCAGGTGCACGGTTTAAAACCATTTTACCCAATGGAATAAGGGGATAATCACCGTGGTACCATACTTTGGTGATGTCGAAAGGATCAAACTGGTAATCCTTGGCTTCTTCTGGAGTCATTATCTGGACGTAAACCTTCCATTCAGGATAATTTTTTGATTCTATTGCATTGTAAAGGTCTTCTGTTGCGTGGTTAGGGTTTTCTCCGGCCATTTTAACTGCTTCATCATTGGTGAATGTTTTGTTTCCTAAAACTGTCTTGAAATGAACTTTAACCCATACATATTCCCCAGCTTCATTGTACCACATGAAAGTGTGGCTGGAAAACCCATCCATGTGTCGGAATGAGTAGGGTGTTCCTCTATCTGAGAACAATATAGTCACTTGATGTACTGATTCTGGTGTTAACGAGAGGAAATCCCAGAACATGTTGGCATCTGGGAGGTTTGTTTGTGGATTTCTTTTCTGCGTGTGTATAAAGTCAGGGAATTTTATGGCATCTCTTACAAAAAATATGGGAGTGTTATTTCCCACCAAATCATAGTTTCCCTCTTCAGTATAAAATTTGACTGCAAACCCACGTGGGTCGCGTGCAGTATCTGCTGAACCACGTTCTCCGCCTACAGTGGAAAATCTTACGAACACCTCGGTTTTTTTACCAACTTCTGATAAAAAATTGGCTCTAGTATACTTTGAAAGATCATTGGTCACTTCAAAATATCCGTAGGCTCCAGCACCTTTAGCGTGCACCACCCGTTCTGGTATTCTTTCCCGGTCAAAATGAGCTAATTTTTCTACCAAGTGCACATCCTGAATCAATGTGTAGCTTGATCCACCACCCGTGGTTATGGACGCTTGGTCATTTGAAATTGGCTGCCCCTTATTTGATGTGAGTTTTTCTTCTTTCACTTTTACTACCCCCAATAAATTATCTATCCGGATCGATTTTTATATAGAACTGAGTTCTATATAAGTCATATTCCCATATATTTTTATTAAGATTCTAACTAATTATATTTAATGGAAAAAAAATTACAAGAAGAAAAAATCAAAATCACCCCTCAGAGGATTGAACTAATCCGAAAACTACGCGAATTAGAAAAAACTCATCCCTCATTTAACAGTGTTTACAATGCTATTAAAAAAACACACCCCCACATAAGTCGCTCCACAGTACATGAAAACCTTAAATTGCTAGTTAAAAAAGGAATGATACGTAAATTTTATTATAAAGGAGAAACACGTTATGAAATCAATCCAAAACTTCATATTAACTTGGTAGAAGCTGATGGGACTATAAAAGACATTGAAAATAATGAAATCAATCAACACTTAAAAGAAATAGAAAAAATTCTTAGAAAAAATGAAAAAATCAAAGTAAAAAATTTACTAGTGCTTGTAGAATAAATTAAATTTACTATTATCTTTTTATTATTATCTTTCAAAAAACTACTAATAGTCAAGTTACAAGACTATTTTTTCTTGTAGAGTATACTGGAATCTTGAACTACATTTCAAGAATGTTTGAAAAATTTAATGATGAAAAAAAGGCAAAAAACAGGAAATAATAGTATTGCCAATATCCAACACAATAAAAAAAAAAACTTGTACTTCTCTTTTTCTTAATTCAATATCTATCCCTTTTTATCAATCATTTAAGTTAATTGCTGCTTTAAATCTTCAATAGATGATGGAAATATTTATTAAAGTTACCTTCAGAATAAATAATGATGATAACCCGAACAAGAAATAAAATTCTGTTTACAGGACTTATTCTGGTTTTATTTTTATCCATAGAAAAGTTTAGTGCTTACCCCCCCATACAAACACTGCCCCTATTATCCCTATTTACTGATGATTCCATGAAAAAGTGTTCTCTTTTTTTTTCAGATGCACATACCATGAGGTGATTTAATGAACAAATTTGTAGAGTTAATGGAAGAACTAAGCAAACTAGAAAATGAAGAACGTTCTGAAAAGATCAAACAGTTAGAAACAGATTGTGTGTGTCCTACTTGTCCTACCTACAACGACTGTGCTAAAGATAAGGGAGAAAATGTTTTTTGCATCATCGGCAAAAGCAAGGAGTGTATCACCATGGAACTTGGATGTTTATGCCCTACTTGTCCTTTAGCACAGAAATATGGAATCGGAATCACACACAATTTTTACTGCAGTCGTGGCAATGAAATGGAACAAAGTAAATAATTATCAAAGATTGCATTTTAACTTTAATATCCTTTTTTTCTTCTTTTTATATACGTCTTTAATATAGAAGTTCAATTAAATGGTAAAATCTGTGACAATATGAATTTAGAAACCATAATAATACTTTTTGCGACAAGTATGGTTGAACTATGGATAGCCATACCTTTAGGGTTTGTTATGGAAGTAAATCCCTTAGTTATTGCCATTATATCAGCTGCGGGATCAATATTGTCTGCTGTTTTAGTAATAATTCTGGGCAATAATTTAAGACACAGATTACTAAAATGGAAATATAAAGATGAATCTGCATTGAAAAAAAGTAGATTATACGAAATTTGGAACAACTATGGAGTGATTGGTTTAGGATTATTATCCCCACTACTTCTTGGCGCACCACTTGGTTCTGCAGTAGGTATTGCATTGGGGGCTGGTAAAAAACGCCTAATCTTATGGATGAGTATAGGTATTCTACTTTGGAGTGTTGGGTTAACTTTAGCAGGATTTATGGGTTTTTTAGCCTTTGAAAATGTAGTGTAATGTTTTTATGATGATTTAATTATATTCTGTTGTCTGAAATATTCTTATGTCTAATTCTTTAAAATCTAAAAATTAATTTCAAACAGTTTCTGATGTGAAACATTTAATAGGTGATTGGACGAAACATTTAATAGTATACTGGGCTAACTTTACACTCAGACGAGATATATTAAGCTTTAGATAATATGTAATGAGAATTTTGATTTTATCATAACATCAACAACCATAATTCGTTGATATTTAGTGTTTTTAGAAGGTGTAAAATTGGAAAAGATAAGGATAGCTATAATTGGTATTGGTAATTGTGCCAGTTCACTGATCCAAGGTATCTACTATTACAAGGACAAAAAACCAGATGATGCCATAGGCCTCATGCACTGGGAAATTGGCGGATACAAACCATCAGACATGGAAATAGTGGCTGCATTTGATATTGATGCACGTAAAGTAGGGATGGATGTAAACGAAGCAATTTATGCGTCACCAAACTGTACTTGTATTTTTTGCCCTGACATAAATCCATGTGGAGTTAAAGTGGAAATGGGCTGTCTGCTAGATGGAGTTGCACCACACATGGCAGATTATCCTGAAGATCATACATTTACTGTTTCAAAAGAGCCTGAAAAAAGTAAAGAAGAAATTGTAAGAATACTCCAAGAAACCAGAACTGAAATTCTCCTAAACTACTTACCAGTGGGATCAGAAAAAGCAGTGCGATTCTACGCAGAATGCGCCTTGGAAGCAGGTTGTGCATTCATAAACTGCATGCCAGTATTTATTGTCAGTGACCCTGAATGGGCTGCTCGTTTTAAGGAAAAAGGCATTCCAATGGTTGGGGATGATATTAAAGCCCAGATTGGGGCCACCATAACACATAGAACTTTAGCTAATCTCTTTAAAGAAAGAGGCGTGAAGTTGGAACGAACATATCAGCTTAACACTGGCGGAAACACTGATTTTTTAAATATGCTTAATCGGAATCGTCTTGACTCGAAAAAAGAATCGAAAACTGAGGCGGTTCAGTCAGTTCTTGGTGAAAGGTTGGATCCAGATAATATTCACATTGGCCCCTCAGATTATGTGCCTTGGCAGAAAGATAATAAACTTTGCTTCCTCAGAATGGAGGGTAAAACCTTTGGAGATGTGCCCATGAACATTGAACTGCGCTTGAGTGTGGAAGACTCGCCAAACTCTGCAGGATGCGTTATAGATGCCATTAGGTGTTGTAAATTAGCCATGGAAAGAAGTATTGGAGGTCAACTCACATCCATCAGTGCCTACACCATGAAACACCCCCCAGAACAGTTCACCGATGATGTGGCTGTGGAAATGGTAGATGAGTTTATTAAGGGTAAGAGAGAACGATGATAAATTTATTCCCCGCCTTACCCCCATTTAACATCAGTTTTACGAGACTTTATAAATTCAATCTTTTTTAAAACATACAAATGGCAATATTGTATATTATTTTCATAATTTATTTTTTAAACATATGAATAAGAATAAGATAACTACTAATTTCAATAACATTTCCAGTTATGAAAATTTATATTTTTCCAGTTATTGTGGAGTTTAAAGGTAAGGATATAAGGAAGTTTACACTATCTATATAAGGAATTAAAAATTCGATTCATGACAATTCTATCCAATGTGTGAGGATCACCATGACGAAGATAAAGCTAATTGAAACCGCTTTTAGAGATGCACATCAGTCGCTCCTGGCCACGCGTATGAGAACCCGGGATATGCTACCCATTGCTGAAAAAATGGATAAAGTAGGATACTTCTCAATAGAATGTTGGGGAGGTGCCACCTTTGATACTTGCATCCGTTATCTGAATGAAGATCCTTGGCAAAGATTAAGGGATATTAAAGAGTTGGTGAAGAAAACCCCCCTCCAGATGCTACTCCGGGGACAGAACTTAGTGGGATACAAACATTACCCTGATGATGTGGTGCGAGAATTCGTGGAAAAAGCTTACACCAATGGCGTGGACGTTTTCAGAATTTTTGATGCTTTAAACGACGTGCGAAATATGGAAACATCCATTAAAGTAGCTAAGGAACAGGATGCTCATGTTCAAGCAACTTTAAGTTACACCACTAGCCCTTACCACACTATTGATACATTTGTGGATGTGGCCAAGGAACTTGAAGCCAAAGAATGTGATTCATTGGCTATAAAGGATATGGCAGGACTCATATCACCACATGATACATATGAAATAGTTGAAACTTTAAAAGACGAAACCGACCTTTTAATAAATTTACACTGCCACTGCACTAGTGGTATGACTCCCATGAGTTATTATGCTGCCTGTCAAGCTGGTGTTGACATTTTAGATACTGCTATATCTCCTTTAGCTTGGGGAGCATCACAACCACCTACTGAAAGTGTAGTAGCAGCCCTTAGAAGAACCCCATATGACACCGGATATGATTTAAAACTCCTGACCGAGATTAAAAAGTATTTTGAAGAAATAAGAGAAAAATATAGTAGTATTCTTGACCCAATTACCGAAAGAGTTGACACAGATGTTCTTCTCTATCAGATACCCGGAGGAATGCTCTCTAACTTTGTTTCTCAACTAAAACAACAGAATGCACTAGACCGTTATGAGGACGTTCTAGAAGAAGTTCCACGGGTAAGAAAAGACTTGGGTTACCCACCACTGGTTACCCCAACCAGCCAAATCGTCGGAATACAAGCAGTTATGAATGTTTTAGGTGGAGAAAGATATAAAAATCCATCTAAAGAAGTTAAAGAGTACGTAAAAGGTTTTTATGGAAGGTCACCAGCACCTATTGATCCAGAAATTGCCCGTAAAATAATTGGTGATGAAGAACCCATAACTTGCCGTCCTGCAGACCTTTTGGAGCCTGAACTGGAAAAATATCGTAAAGAAGGGGAGGCACAGGGCATTATCAAAAAGGAAGAAGATGTTTTAACCTTTACTCTGTATCCTGCTGTTGCCCCAAAATTCTTAAAAGGTGAAGCAGTAGAAGAAACATTAACCCCACCTAAAAGTGATTCTCCTAGTGAAAAACCTGCTTCGTTACCAACTGAATATCAAGTAGATGTGGATGGTGAAAGCTTCCAAGTTAAAGTTGTACCCACGGGTTTCATGGAAATTGAAGCTAAAAATGATGTTGAAAAGTCAGTGTCAGTGGAAGGAGGAGTTAATTCAACCATGCAGGGAATGATACTAAAGTTAAAGGTAAATGAGGGGGACAAGGTTAAGGAAGGAGATGTGGTGGCTGTTTTAGAAGCCATGAAAATGGAGAATGATGTCCATGCCCCAGAATCCGGAGTGGTACAAAAAATCTTTGTGGAAGAAGGAGATACTGTAGGTACTGGAGAAACCCTGATGGTCATCAAATAAACCATTCCCTTTCTTTATTGAGAATTATATCCCACATAACTGATGATATTTGCGAGTTAATTTTTATACCATACCTTATAATTATTGAAAAAGTGATTCAAAGTTTCATATCCTTCTCTAGAGCATGATACCTTTATAAAAAACGAAAATAGTTATTATAAGGTAGTGGTTCCTATGAGTTCAAAAGATTATTATTCAAGGAAAATATCAAAATCAGAGGCAGAAAATAATTTTATATTTATTTTAAAGAATAAATTATCATTTTTCCCACGATTAGGGGAAGATTTTATACTTAAAGATGATGAAATATCCTGTGAAGTTCAAGTCGAATCTTATCCCTGCACATGCCGAGGACCAGAGAGGCCCCATGAACATTATTTTATAAAATGGGAAGGTTTAAAACCGGGAAACAAAGTAGAAATAGAGAAAATAAGCTCCAAACACAATGAATATGTTATGAAAGTATTCTTTTGAAAATAAATGCATTCACTTATCATAATGGGTTTGATCTTGCACACCAGCAAATTCGAAGGCCCTTTTTCGTCTCATGCAAGATTCACAACTCCCGCAATGCTGGTTTTCACCCATATAACATGAATAACTAATATTCATTGGCGAACCTATCTTTTCACCCATTTTTACAATTTCTTTTTTATTCATCTGAATCAGTGGAGCTTCAATTTGAACATCATCCATTGAACCAACTTTTAAAAGCTTATTAAAAGCATCTAAAAATTTTTTAGAATTATCCGGGAAGGTGGCTGCTTCTTCAAGGTCCCATCCCACGATTATCTTCTTTGCCCCTTCTGCCTCTGCAAATGATAATGCAATGGATGTGAATACCACATTCCTACCAGGGACCCATACTTTCTGGGCAGTTTCTTCGCAAATTTCTTTATCATCTAACTGGTTCATTTCCAATTCTGGAACAGTTTCTTGACTGGTTAATGCAGACCCTCCCAGCAAGGCAAGCCATGGAAGTTCAATTACAGAGTGCTTGAGACCTAATTTCTGACATATGGCCTTTGAAGATTTAATTTCCATCTTGGCACTCCTTTGACCATAATCAAAGGTAATTGCATGAATTTCATATTCATCAGCCAGGAGGGAAGTGGCAACAGTGGAGTCCAATCCTCCTGAAAGAACTGATATTGCCTTTTTAGAGTTTGAATTGTTCATTTTCAGCACTTATTGGATTAACTATTATTCAAATGATTTTGTTTATTTAAAAATGTTTTTCCGTTAATTCTAATGACATTCAGGGCATTGTTGGTTTTTACTTTCCTATTTTCGCCTTTGATTCCGGTGCCCCAATATCTATATCTATTTATTTCAAGTTTGTTTTTTGGTTAATGATCCTTATTACATCTTTTAAAGGAATACCCATCTCTTCTGACACTTTTCTGGCATCTTCATATTCAGCAGTTATGTTTATTATTTCTTCACCTATCTGAGCCACTTTCACCCTCACTGTCTTGATGTGACCATGAAAATCTATGTTTAACGGGATTACTTCCCTTTTAACTATGTTTCTATGAACATAAGGTATGGTTCTAACTCCTAGAGTTCCTGTTTCCCGGATTATAATTTCTGAAAGAACATCACTCATGTGCGATTTTGTAATCACACGTAAAAGATGTGCTGGCCTGTTTTTTTTAGCTATAGTGGGAATTATTGTAACGTCAAGAGCTCCTTCTTCCATTAACCGGTCTACAGTGTGCCCCAATATTTCTCCAGTAACATCATCCAAGTTAGTCTCCAGGATAGAAATTTTATCGGCGGGCATTGGAGAAGTGCCAGTGACTATCCTTAGAACATTAGGAAATTCCAGATCGAGTTTTCCAGCACCATAAGAGATAGTTCGGTTAATTATCATTGGATAAAAATTTGTGAATTCATCCACCATATTCACCAGCAAAGCTGCACCAGTAGGCGTGGTTAGTTCATGGTCTACAGGACCGCCCATAACAGGAACATTTTTAAGTATTTCAAGAGTGGCAGGTGCAGGTACACTTATATTACCATGTTTACTTTTTATTCTTCCACCGCCAAGTGAAGGAGGGAGTCCATAAACTTTTTTTGAATTAAATCCCAGCTCAAAAAATGCATATGAAGATCCCATTATATCTGCTACAGCATCAGCAGCACCAACCTCATGGAAATGAATTTTATCAAGGTCAACTCCATGCACATGTGATTCTGCCAGTGCCAGTGTTTTGAACACATTTTTAGCAAATTTCAAAATATCAGGTGTGACATTTTCATGACTAATACCCTCTAAAGTTTCCACTAAATCCTTGTAAGCTAAGGTGTTGTGGTCCGAACATTGGACATCTGCAAAGCTTGCTTTAATTCCTGATTTGTTTATAAGACTTATCTCAACCTTGACATCTCCAAAATATGATCCATAATGCCCCATAATGTCTTTAACAATTTTAAAATCTGCACCAGAATTAACTAAAGCCCCTACCATCATGTTTCCAGATATTCCGGATTGTTGAGGATCAATTAATACAACCATGACTTAAATCCTCCAGTATTGCAATTATTATTTTTTTAATCTGATAAATTCAAGTTAATGTCTTTTTTATTATTATTATTCTATTTAATATCATTAAAAAGGTTGGTGTATGCTTTTTTCTTAGGAATTTAATATAATTTATTTTATGTCCTAATGCTTAACTTAAAAAAGAGTTTAACTCACAAATATAATTTGAATTATAAAAAGAAATAAAACGTGAATATTTGGGATAAAAAGAGTTTGTTAGGAAGATAATAGCTGATACAAATAAAATATAAATATAACTCGCGAAAAAAAGTCATATAAGTCAATTGTTGACTAAACGTATGTTCAATAAAAATATGGAATGGTTTAAAAAGGTGTTAATCATTACAAATCACTTTTAACCGGTAAATCCACCATGTGGAAAGTGTAATATCGGGTGAATCCACAGTCCCGGCAACGAATCTTGATGTTATATTGGTCGACTTTTACATCATGGATTGTGGCATCTCCACAGTTATAACATTTGGCACCTTTTTCTAGTTTCCATTTTTTTATAACCATTATTTTCCCTCCTTCTCTACACCCTTAACAAGGTAATAACGAGCCGCCCCACAATTCGTACACCATATTTTAGCTTTGTTCATATCTATTTTGACTCTCTGAACAGCATTTTCACCACAGTAAAAACAAGGAACTTCCTTTTCTAATAGCCAAGTTTCAGCCCGTTTTGATTCTTTATCCTTATAGTTCACGATTATGCGTTTTATAGGAACTTCTAGAATTGTGTACTTTTCTCCTTCCATTAACTCCATAACCTTTTCAACGATTTTGTCAGTTTTTTCCTCATCCACCACACAACATATGAGCATTGCATCATTAGCATGATCTCTGATGAGTCTTACCGCTGATTTCGGGTCTTCTTTTATAGAGAAACCTTCCCAGTCCTGAGGAGACATACCTTTGTATTCAAGAATATAAAATCCAGTAATACCTGCTTCAACAAGGGCATTCATGGCTTTCCCCAAGTTTTCTACTTCAACAAATATTCTAAGATGGACTTTCAAAAACAACACCCCCATTTGTTGATCTAGTCACTTATAATCACTGGAATAATCCAATGAGCACTTATTTATTCCATTCAATTTTTTATACATTAGCTAAATTTGATGATATTTATGTTACCATATATCTAAATAATTTATCCATAAAAGTAGTAACATGCATTTTACCAGTGCAAAAAAAAATAGATTCGGAGTTATTCCTCCTTATTTAAAATAAATATAAAGAATAACACGTCCTTATAATATTTATAATCAATAGGTGTTTTAATGGAAGAAAAAAGAATATCTCATTCTATTTATAGTTTGATGTCAGAAGTGGGGGTTGAAGTACCACAACTAGTGGAAGCTGGTCTTGAACTTTTGGAAGGAGTTGAAAAAACAGATAAATTAGAAATATCTCTGGAAAAACAAATCAGAAAATCGTTGGAAGATATTAATGTAGTTGTATTGATTGTGGCTGGGATTCGCGTTGAAGATGATCTCAGAAATCATCGCATCCAAGGGGTTGATGTTGATGATGATCCTGCATATCTTTACTCAGATGAGGTTCTAGGTATGGCTATTGCCAACCAGATCGCTGGCACTAAGGCCATATTCAACTTTAAACGATATGATGAAGCAAAACCTGGAGTTATTGGAACTTTAGGCCCTATGTTAGACGATGTTTTCGCAGGATTAGTGGCTGGATGTATGTCCAAGCTTTTTGAGGAGTGATTAACACCATGAAGCGTTCACCCCGGGAGGAATTATTTTCCGATGATAAAAAAACTGAAAATTCTCCTTTTAGTTGGCAAGGCTTTCTGGGTCTGGTATCCTTCTCCACTATACTGCCCCTAAATATACACAGCACCATCCAGGAAATGGCAAGGTTCACATTTTTGTGGCCATTAATTGGGGCTTTCATTGGAATTATTGTAGGGGGCTTTGGCTGGCTACTTTTCAATCCAATCCACCTATACCCATTGTTATCTGCTGCAATGATCTACAGTTTGGCCATATCATTCACTGGCTTCCATCACTTGGATGGGTTAGTTGACTTTGGTGATGGTTTAATGGCCCATGGAAGTCCAGAACGTAGAATAGAGATCATGAGAGATAAGAAAATTGGAACTGGTGGTCTGGCTATACTTTTAAGTGTTTCCCTGATAACATTTGCATCTATAGCAACTATTCCCCTAATTTACATCTTTTCCACCCTTTTCGTTTCTGAAATTGCTGCTAAAATGAGTTTGATAAGCTGTGCAACCTTTTCAAAACCATTAGATAATGGTACTGGGCAGTACTTTATAGAAAATATGAATGGGAAACTACTGATGATTTCGGTAGCTTTTACCCTCACTTTAGGATTTTTTGCCTTTAAATATATCGGTATTCTGGGAATAATGGGAGGAATAATAGCTGGGATCATCATGGTCTTAATAACCAGAAGAAGTTTCAAATATACAACCGGCGATATTTTAGGGGCTTCCAATGAAGTTGGACGAATGTTATCAATCTTAATTATGGTCATATTCATTCTGTGGGGTTTTTAAATGGAAGTAAAAGTTTTACGTCTGGATCATCGTCGGCAGCGTGACGCCCGCATAACCACCCATGTTTGCCTCACAGCACGTGCACTAGGTGCATCAGGAGTTTTTTTAAGTGGGGACCATGATAAAAAGCTCATAGAAAATGTTCATGATGTTGTTAAACGTTGGGGTGGTGAATTCCAAGTAGAATACCAGGAAAAATGGGAGAATCTCCTGGATGATTGGAAAAATAGAGGAGGAGAAATAATTCATCTAACAATGTATGGTGAACCTGTGCAAGATGTGATCACCAAAATCCGTGCATCTTCACAAGATAAACTGGTTGTAGTGGGGGGTTCCAGAGTTCCCAGCAAAGTATATCAAGAGGCAGATTGGAATGTTTCCGTGACCACACAACCCCACTCTGAAGTTTCATCCCTGGCAATATTCCTCCACATGTTTTATGAGGAAAAAGAGCTGGATTTAGAGTTTGAAGGTGGAGATATGAAAGTTATACCCTCACAAAAGGGGAAAAACGTGCAAGTCAAAAAATAAAAGAACAGATGTTAGGTCCTAAACAAAGATTATAGGATCAAAAACCGAATAACTCAATAGGGATTATTAAATCTATTTATCAAAGGGTGCTAAGTATGATTAAAATTATTGACCATTTACTGGTTCAAGAAAACCTTACCAAAATTAGGGTAGAAGAAATAGATAGAATTAATTTTAGGGGAGGAATAATTGAAATAGGCCGCTGGTTAGCCTATGAACTAGCAAACACGCTTGAAAAAGAGAATGTAACCGTTCAAACCCCCCTGGGTAATGCAAATGGTGTGAAAATAAAAGATAAAAATGACATGGTCGTGGTTAACGTCCTTAGAGCGGCCATCCCCCTTGTTGAGGGAATTTTAAGGGTTTTTAAGGATGCGCAATATGGTGTGGTTGGAGCTTGGAGAAAAGATGAACCACCCTTTCCAGTGGAGGTAGGTTATTTTAAACTTCCTCCAGTAGACGATAAGATAGTGGTAGTTGCAGACCCTATGTTGGCCACTGGAAATACTATGAATGCAATTTTAGACAGAATTCATGAGAAAGGAAATCCCAAGAGGCTAGTAGTGCTTAATGTAATAGCCTCTAAACAGGGCATTGAATCTGTGAAAAACACTCACCCCCATGTTGAGATATACACTTGTGCAGTGGATGAAAAACTCAATGAAGATGGTTACATCGTCCCAGGCTTGGGAGACGCGGGAGATAAAGCTTTTGGAAAACCAGGACCTTAAATAAATTTGTATTTTGGTTAAAGGATGAACTTAATAAATAGATTCCCTATGAGCCACAGCCACTATTGCAGGGAAATTCCTTACTTCCAGGCGATGAAATGCTTCCATACCCTCTTCAGGAAATGCAAGCAAATCTGAGGATACCACGGTAGTAGTGAGGAGAGCTGTTGCAGGTGGTGTGACCACGAAAACAGACCCATTTTTATTCAGTTCCTCTATAGTTTTAACAGATAATCCACCTTTTCCAATATGCATCTTCACACCGGCTTTTGATAGCGGAGCAATACTATTTTCTATTTCGGTTTTGTTACTGCTGGTTGGCCCTATACCTGCAGCACTAACTGCAGTGTGCATTATAACTCCACCTTCCAAGTCCACAGGACTTGAATTTTTTTCTATAAGTTTTACCAGACGAGGGAGTGCTGCATCACGGCCTGTAAATATGGTACCTGAAATTGTAAGTCTATCCCCAATTTTGAGTCTTTTAATGGTTCGAGATTTAATTGGGGTTTGAATTTCGTTAATATTTTTAATCATTAATAACCGGTGATGATTTATTGTATTTTAATTTTCCCCTGCACTCACACTTACTGAAGTCATCGCTAGTTCAACTGTCTGAAGTTGATAATTATCCATCACAACTTTCACAAACCAGATGATCTGCATCAGCATTCTATTTCTGTTCCCTGTCTTTTCGCAGATCCTGTGAATATCACATAACGTCCATTTGCACTGATATCTGGTTTTTCACTGTTATAATCGCCCTCTTGGCCACGTGTAGAGATGCTAACACGTTCAGTGATGTTTAAAAAACGGTCCATTACAAAAACATCCCAATAACCATTGGTATCACCAGCCACCAGGTTATCTGCATCAGAACTAAAAGCTATATAACTACCATCTGCACTCATAAAAGCATCAAAACTGCCTTGATTTCCATGAATACTGTTATTAGCGATATTAACAATTTAATTAGTGCTATTTGCAGTATGTACGACCCCAAATAAGGTAAAATCAGAACAATCGTGACAATCAAAAGTAATGAATGTTTTTTTAGCTAGTTACCTAGATTTCAACAAAAATCCATGTGAATGGATAATAAGATATTATTACTTTATTCCAAGATTATGCTCTGTTATGTGGTGATATCCTACAAACATTACTACTTGAACCACACTTTCATACCCACAGCAAAAATGAAAAAAATATAATCTAAATTTTGAAAATAGAAAAAAAAATCAGTATAGTTGATAACAAATAATAGTATGTTTAATGAAAATACAAATCAAATATGATTTAAATCATTAATAAACGCCTCAATGTGTTCCAATTTTAAATGAGGCATTACAATAATCCTTATTGCTTTGGGGTAGGATGCTAAGGAAACGGCCCATCCTTTATTTTCTAGTTTACGGGCGATTTCTTCAACCGATATTTCGGAAGAACGAAAAGCAACTATGTTAAGTTCTGGGTGGGTTATAAGTTCAAATCCTGCTTTTTCCACACCTTCAGCCAGGATATAGGTGATTTCCATACATTTCCTGGAAACTTCTTGGTATCCCCCCCGACCAAGGTACTTCAAAAGAGCCCAAGTTGCAGCTGTGGCTGCCCCGGTACGTGTACCCACAACTGTGGATTGCAAATCTTCAGTGAGATAGGGTGTTTCAATAGCCATAACCTCCAAAAACTTCCGTTCCCTGAAAAGTATTCCTCCGGTGGGTATAGGTGCTAGGCCCATCTTATGTGGATCAATGGTTATAGATGAGACCCCGGGAAGTGAAAAATCGAATTCTGGCAGATCATAACCAACATCCTTAAGGAATGGGATGCTGTAACCGCCAAAAGCAGCGTCAACATGCAAATAGATATCATTTTCCAAGCAAATATTGGAAAGATCACTTATTGGGTCTATTTTCCCCAGTTCGGTGGTTCCAGCTACTCCAACAACTGACACGGTGTTAGGGGAAATCAGGTTTTCCACTGAAGCCAGGTCCATCTTGTAGTCTTCATCCAAATCTGCAACCTTTAAATCAAGGCATAGCATATCTGCAGCTTTTTTAAATGAAAAATGAGCAGATTTTGGCACAATTATCTCTGGATCTTTCACATTACACAAGTTACGGGCTGCCCGCATGGCCATGAGGTTGGCTTCAGTCCCACCAGTTATTATGTGACCATGGACATCTTTTTTTCCCAGTATTTCACCCAACATGGCTATTACTTCATTTTCAAGGGCTTTTGTTCCAGGGAATAAGCCAGGATCTCCCAAGTTTGACTCTAAAAACATGGAATATGCTTTAACACCTACAGGATCAGGACAAGTACACATAGAACCTAATATCTTACCTGAACGGTGCGTAAGGTCATTGTTTTTATATTTCCGGAGCATTTGATATATTTGCTCTTTTGGTATTCCCTTATCTTGCATTTGAATCCCTAAAAATAAATATCTATTCTAAAAATAGAATATAATGAGTGAAAAATAAAAAAGAATATAGAATTATTCTTTATTCTTGCATCATCTTCCGGGCAGCCTTTAAGAGTAGTTTTTTCTCCACTCGTGCCACTGTTTCGCGTACTGTGGCCACTGCATCAGTATTAGCTGATACTGAAGTGATTCCCAGTTCCACCAGTTTTTCAACAATTGAAGGTATGCTCCCAGCTTGTCCGCAGATACTGGTTTTTACTCCTGCCTTGTTACATTCAACTATAACTCTTTCTATGAGTTTTAAGACGGCTGGATGGCTTTCTGTGTATAGGTCTGCCACTTTTTCGTTGTTTCGGTCTATGGCCAGGGTGTATTGGGTTAGGTCGTTGGTTCCAAAGCTGACAAAATCAAGTCCTTCAGCAATGAAGTCTTCTATGGTCATGGCTGCTGCTGGTGTTTCCACCATAATTCCGAATTCAATGTTTTTCTGAGGTTTAAGTCCTGCTTTTTCAGCTATTTTTTTGGCCTCTTTTAGTTCGTCAGAGTGTTGTACCAATGGCAACATGATACCTATGTTTGTATATCCCTGTTCGTGTAATTTTTTAATAGCCTTGAATTCTGCCAGGAGTATTTCTGGTTCGTCCAGTTCTCTGCGTATTCCTCTCCAACCTAACATGGGGTTGTGTTCATATGGTTCCCCTTCCCCGCCATCAAGGGATTGGAATTCATCAGTTGGAGCATCTAAGGTACGGTACCATACTGGTTTGGGGTAGAAACTGTCAGCTACTTTTAGTATGCCCTCTACAAGTACTCTTACTAGTTCTGCTTCATTACCTTCTTGGATGTACTTTTTAGGATGTATTCCAGTAGTGAGCATCATATGTTCTGTTCTGAGGAGTCCGACTCCGTCAGCACCAGTTGCAGCTGCTTTTTTAGCTGCTTCAGCCATGCTAACATTTACTTTTACCTCGGTGACTGTTAATGGTGCTTGTACTACCACGCTTGGTTCTTCTACTGATTCTGGTTTTTTCTCAGTTTCAACTAGTTTTCCTTCCCATACTATTCCTTTGTTTCCATCCAAGGTCACTTGGCTGTTTTCAGGGAGTATTGATGTAGCATCTCCAGTTCCCACCACACATGGTATTCCCAGTTCTCGAGATACAATGGCTGCGTGACAAGTTACACCACCTTCATCAGTGATGATTCCATTGGCTCGTTTCATGGCAGGCACCATATCAGGGGTGGTCATTACTGTTACCAATATGTCTCCTTGCTGGACTTTGTCCAGTTCATCAGTACTGTTAATAATTTTTACCGTTCCAGATGCCATTCCAGGGCTGGCTCCTAATCCTTTGGTGATTACGGTACGTTCACCTTCATTTAAGGCTTTTCCTTTGCCCAAGGCCATGTCCAGTGTGGTCACTGGCCGGGATTGTAACATGAATATTTTACCATTTTCAATGGCCCATTCTGTGTCTTGTGGGAATTGGTAGTGTTCATGAATGTTTTTCCCGAGTTCAACCAATTGAGCTAATTCATGTTCATTTAAAACTTGTTTATTTTTAAGTTCATCAGGGACAGGTACTTGTACAGTCTGCCCATTTTCTGTTTTTTTCTGGAACATTGTCTTTTTCTCACTGACTTGTTTTTCCAGAATTTTTCCTGTAACTTTATCCATCCAGTAAGTGTCTGGGGTGACAGTTCCAGATACAACTCCTTCTCCAAGACCCCATGCTCCTTCAATTAGAATTTTTTCCTCACCAGTTGAGGGATGTACAGTGAACATTACTCCAGCCTTCTCAGCATCCACCATTTCCTGGACCACTACGGCTATGTAGACTTTAGAGTGGTCAAAATCGTTTTCTTCCCTGTAAAATATTGCTCTGGCTCCGAAAAGGGAAGCCCAACATTTTCTAACATATTTGATAAGATCTTCAGGACCTTTAACATTTAGATAAGTGTCTTGTTGACCTGCGAAAGATGCTTCAGGCAGATCCTCTGCAGTAGCAGAAGATCTTACGGCTACAAAAGCGTTTTCTTTTCCTATGCGGTGACATAATGCGTTGTATGCCTCTATGATGAGGCTGCTTATTTCGTCTGGGATTTCAGTTTCATTGATGATTTTTTTAATTTTACGAGCAGATTCCTGAAGTTCTTTGTTGTTGTTTACATCCAGCGCATCAAGAATGTCCATTATTTCCTGGGTGATTCCAGTTTCATTTAAGAATTTCTGATAGGTAGCGGAGGTTATCACGAATCCAGGAGGAACTGGTATCCCTGATTGGGTCAGTTCTCCCAGGTTGGCGCCTTTTCCACCAGCTATGTCCACATCTTCCTTTTTAAGCTCCTCGAAAAATTCGACATACTCCATGCTCATACACCACTTAGGATTTTTTGGAATTCATATATTTTAAGAATTTATTTAACTAATTCCTCACCTTCATCAATTACCACACGGCAAGAAACAGGGAATTTCATTGCTGCCCTTCTCAATGCTTCTTTAGCATCGGTGAAATTCTTTTTATTGGTTCTAATGGTTAGAACTCTTTGGTTGGCATTAACCATAGCTACGGAACTTACTGGTTTTCCGAATGCTTTTCTCATACCGTCCTGAACACGGTCTGCTCCAGCCCCGGTAGCCATAGGATTTTCTCGTACAATATGATGAGGATAAACCCTTATTTTCAAGTGATAACCCATCCTACCTGATTTTCGCTGCATGTATCGGTTAGTAGCTATCCTAGCAGCTTCCAGTGCATTGTGGGATAATTCAGCCTTGTCTTTTAGAGCCAAGCTCACTGTTAAAGGAAATTCTCCTGAGAGGTTTCCCATGTCATATTGAACAATTCTGGAACCAGGAATTTTGCGTATATAATCTTTTCTAGTGTATGCTCTTACCATCTAATATTCCTCCTAATATAAACATTATTTAAAGCTTGAATGCGAATATTTAAGCCATAAACATAATTTCTCTACCTAAAGAAACTACTATTCCATCTAAATTAAACAGGTAGAAATCAATAGTACAATTAGTTTGGAGAATTATAATATATAAAATGATCAATAGACCTTTACTAAATTAACATGAGAATTGTAAGCATAATATTACTTCACAAATAATCCCAATTGATAATCATTATATTAATACTTATTGAAAGTTAAAATAATCAAAAATTAACTGAATGGTGTAGAAATATGAAGATCGCAGTGACTGGAAAAGGAGGAGTGGGTAAAACCACCCTAGCAAGTGCATTGGCTGTTATTTTATCAGAAAATTATAAAGTATACGCAATTGATGCTGATCCTGACATGAACTTGTTGGGGAGTCTGGGCATTCACCAGCCGGTTACCCCTATATCTAAAATGAAAGGTTTAATCAAAGAAAGAACTGGAGCAGAACCAGGATCATCCTTTGGAGATGTTTTCAAGATTAATCCCACCATATCCGATCTTCCAGAGTCACTTTCCACTAACTATGACTCCGATGGTAAACTGAAAATTTTGGTGATGGGTACTGTGGATAAAGGTGGAGATGGATGCGTGTGCCCAGCTTCAGTAATGTTGAAGGCCATATTACGGAATTTAATCATTAAAAAGAATGAAATGGTTATTTTAGACATGGAAGCGGGTATTGAACATTTAGGACGGCGCACTGCAGAAGCAGTTGATGTTATGATTATTGTTGCTGAACCTGGACTCAAATCATTGGAAACAGCCAGCCGAATTAAAAAACTGGCTACAGATATAGGCATCCAAAATGTGGTGGCAGTGATAAACAAGGTTTCCAGTAGCATGGAAGAAAAATTCGTGGCAGAAAAACTGGGTCAAATGGGGGTGGATGTTTTAGGAAGCATTCCCCGTGATGAGATAGTTGTCCAAGCAGATATGGAAGGCCGTCCTCTTGTTGATTACCCTAATTCAGTTGCACTTCAATCAATTTCGAAAATTGCAGAAAATCTTTTAAAGAATGGTCCCTCTAATTAAAACATGGAGGTTCAAGCTATGGAGGTTAAGGCCACCATCACTTTCTGTTATCATAAGCAAAAACAGGCAAAAACCGCGTATGAATCATTATTACCAGATAATATGGGGTTTCTAGAATCATACCATGATCAAAATTCTTTGGTATGTACTTTAAGAGGAAACTCACTAAAAACAATTCTCTCAACTGCAGATGATCTTATATTTTCAGAGATGTTGGTTGAAAAAATATTAAAACTTCAAAAAAAACATATGGATGTTTAAAAAATGAAATTCACACTAAAAGGAGAAGTTTTACTAAGTAAAGACGCCGATAAAGCTTTAGATGATATTGCAGGATTTGTCAAACAGGCTAATAATGACATATTCCAGAAGGGGGTGTCACCTGAACAGAAGGATGATGCTTCCCGTATTGTGGAATGGAACCTTCAAGGTAACAGCCTTCATCTTAAAATACTCTCTGGCAGGAGAGGCAGAGCCCATGACGCACTTCTCCGGATTAAAAAACCATTAACTAATATTTTAGGGCCAAAATACCATATAGGTGTCCGAAAAATCACTGTTAAAAATTATGAAATTGAAATTCCATCACAGAAAATGGTTGATGTAAATCAGATGCCTTATGTGGAAGATTCTACCTTCCAAGATGGTCAGATGGTTATCAAATTTCAGGAATTAGGAGAAGGAGACCTTAGAAACCATGTGGTGGACAGGGTTGTTAAACATGTACTTGCTGAGACTGAAAAAAATGTTGAGAAAAAATCAGATGAAGATGCTGATGACATTTTAACCCGTCAAGTCACCAAAATCGAACCAGGAACCATTGTTGGGCGCAGCCCCAAATTTCCAACCTTTTTCAAGGGAGATCCTACTGAAGAAGCAGCACGTCTAGGCTGGGTGAAAAAGTTCCCAGGAAAAGGGCAATGGTTTTATGGGCCTCAATTTATTTCCCTGCATCGTGCCATTGAAGACATATTCCTGGAAGTTCTGGTGGAAAAACTGGAATTTTACGAGTGTATGTGGCCAAAACTCATACCCATCCCCGTGATGAACAAGATGCGATACTTGGAAGGACTTCCAGAGGGAATGTACTACTGCAGCGCCCCACGACGTGACCCTGAACTGTTTAAAAAGTTTAAAAATGAACTTTTAATAAAAAAAGAAGTTCCAATCGAACGTTTGAAGGAAGGTTTGAAGGATCCTTCCTATGTTCTGGCACCTGCCCAGTGTGAACCTTTCTATGAGTTTTTCAGCCATGAAGTACTTGATGAGAAAGAACTTCCCATTAAACTCTTTGACAAGAGTGGTTGGACTTATCGCTGGGAAGCTGGTGGGGCAAAAGGTCTTGATAGGGTTCATGAATTCCAGAGGACTGAACTGGTGTGGTTGGGAACACCAAGTCAAGTTGAAGATATCCGTGATGCTACTTTGGAGATTTCACAAGAGTTAGCCAACCAAATGGAACTAGAATGGTACACTGAAATTGGTGATGACCCCTTCTATCTGGAAGGTCGGAAAGTGGAAGAAAGGGGAATTGAATTTCCTGATGTGCCCAAATACGAGATGCGTCTGGTGGTTCCAGGAGTTGATAAGGGAGTGGCTGCAGTTTCTGCTAACGTGCATGGCACCCATTTTACTGAAGGATTTTCAATTAAAGAAAC